>JALYWP010000306.1 GCA_030852655.1 Pseudomonadota bacterium
GCGCATGGGGCGGCGTCTTCAATTATTAATGTTTGACGCGCTCCCATGCGCCGCCGGCGTTTTCTCGCTGCCGGCTACCGGCCCATTGCCCTCCGGTATGTTGGAGAGCACGAGCGCACGGCGCGGCAGTCGACCGGAGATGTCCCGCGCAACCCAGCGGGCGTTACTCCAGCGCCACACTTGCCTGAATGGAGGTTGTGCCACCCGTTCCCACAAGCAAGCTGCTGACAGGCATTATGCGCGAGGTAGGATCGGCGTTGATAAATCAGCGGCCGGCAAGCCGGAGAAATCGGATAAGCCGTTGATCTTGCGCCAAAGAAAAAATGTGAGCGCGAAAATCGCTCCACGTAGCGCGTCCTTGATCTGCCCAAGCGCAAATGGCGGGGCGAGTTTCGGCGGAAGCTCTCGCCGCAACCCGGGAATGTCCCAAAATATTTAACCGATCGGTTGACAATTCGACGACCTGCCGCTACATTCAACCACATGGTTAAAAATAAAACCCTCGACGACGTCTTCCATGCTCTCGCCGATCCTACCCGGCGGGCGATGCTGGGGAGCCTGGCAAAATCCGAGCACACGGTCGGCGCGCTTGCCGAACCTTTCGCCATCTCGCTGGCGGCCGCGTCCAAGCATATCAAAGTGCTGGAGCGCGCCGGCCTGGTGAAGCGCCGTGTCGAGGGCCGGACCCATGTCTGCCGGCTCGAGGCCATGCCGTTGCATGCGGGCATGGAGTGGATGCGCCACTACGAGAAGTTCTGGAACGAGCGCCTCGACGTTCTCGAGGACATCCTCGCGGCGGAGGATGTCGATGAACGGAAGACGTCCGATGTCCGCCGGCGAAAGAAACCCGAAGGAAGAAAAGGAACCAGACCATGAATGCTTTCGGCACAGTCACCGACCCCGACACGGTCCGTATAGAACGCCTGCTGCCGGGCCCGCCCGAACGTATCTGGGCCTATCTCACGGAATCGGAGAAGCGCAGCCGCTGGCTTGCCGCCGGGGCCATGGAACTGGTTCCGGGCGGCCATGTCGAGCATGTTTTCCGCAATTCGGAGCTAACCAGGAACGACGTGCCTGCCCCCGCCAAATACGCCAGGGAGGCAGGCGAGGTCACGATGCATGGCCGCGTCGTCGAATGCCGCCCGCAGCGGCTGCTCAGCTACGTCTGGGGCGACAGTCCCGATGCGTCGCAGGTAACCTTCGAACTCACCCCGCAGGGCGAGAAGGTATTGCTGACCGTCACCCACCGGCGTATCCCGAACCGCGACACCATGCTCAGCATCGCCGCCGGCTGGCACACCCATCTAGACATACTCGCCGACCGTCTGGCAGGGCGCGAGCCGGCCGGCTTCTGGGTGACCCACACCCGGCTGGAAGCGGAATACGGCCGGCGTATTGCGGAGGCGCGCTCGGCCGGCTAGCGGTCCGAGCCCTTCAGCGCCGCGACCACTTTGGCCGCCGCCTGCCTGCCGGCGACGATCGCGCCTTCGATATAGCCGGGAAAGGAGAGGGACAGTTCCGACGAGGCGAAGAAGAGGGGCGGAGCTCCTGCGCGGATGACGGCCTCCGCATCCCTCGCTTTCATGTCCACCACGAGGTCGCTGTAGGCGCCGCCCGACCAGCGGTCGCCGAACCAGTCGCGGATCGTCATGTCGATCACGTCGCCGGCCTCGGGTCCCAGCGCGGCGACCAGCCGCGCCGTCACCCTTGCACGCAGCGCCTCTTCGCCGAGCCCGCCCCATTCGAGCGCCAGTGGTCCGCCGATGAAGAAGGCGAGTTGCGGATGCGCCGCGTCCCTGCTTGCATCGAATGCGAAGAGGCCGGATGGCTCCTGCCACATCACCATGCCGCTTTGCCCCCGGTCGCGCCAGAAGGCGCGGTCGTAGCGCAGGAGCACCTTGATCACCGTGCCGCTCCGCCAGCCGCCGAGCGCATGTGTCAATGCCGGCGGCAGGGCAGGCGCATGGACGATGCGCGAGGCCGTCGCCGGCGGCACGGCGACCAGCGAGGCATGCGCCTCGAGCGTCGCGCCTTGCGCCACCACGCGCACGCCGTCTGCTCCGCGTTCGATCCTTTCCACCGGCGTCGCGAGCCGCACCCCTTCGCCGAGTCCCCGGGCGAGGTCGCCCGCCAGCGAATGCATCGTCCCGGCAAGCTGATATTGCAACTCGCCTGCCTCGTTGGTGATGCGGCGGTCATTGTCGATCAGGTGCCACAGGGGCAGAATGTCGAGATCGAGGCACCACAGGCCTTCGATCATCGAGCGGAAGGCCGCCTTCACGTCGGCCGGCTCGTGCTGGCCTTCGAGCCATGCGGCGACGCTCAATCCGGCAATCTCCGGATCGTCCGGCGATATGAGGTTCATGCGTTCGCGCAAGGCGGCAGATCCGTCCACGGCGCGGCCGGCTTCCTTTCGCCCCACCGTCGGCTGCGTGACGTAGTCGCCGCCGAAATCGCTTTCGACCAGCGTCTTTCCGTGCCTGGCCGCCAGCGCCATCACTTCCGGCATGTCGTCGCAGATGAACTGGCCGCCCGTGTCGACCGTCTCGCCGAGCCCGTTCGTCCGCGCCTCCACCCGACCACCGACGCGGTCCTGTGCCTCCAGCACGGTGACGTCGACGCCCGCGTCCTTCAGTGCCGTGGCTGCGGCAAGTCCGCAGAAGCCGGCGCCGACCACGATGACCTTCGCCATGCGCCGGCCCCTGCTTGATCCGGCTCAGTAGCCGGCTTTGATCTTCTCGAATTCCTCGATCATCTTCTGCTTCAGTTCGGCCGGCACCGGCGACTGGAACAGCGTCTTGTCGACGAATTTGTCGACGTCGCCATAGCCCTGTGCCTC
>JALYWP010000309.1 GCA_030852655.1 Pseudomonadota bacterium
CGCCGCTTCCGTCGATTTCGGATCGGAGAAGACGTTCGGCTGGTTCGGCCCCTTGTCGGTCGCCGGGCAACCCACCTCGGTGAAGAAGAACGGCTTGCTCTCAGGCACCCACGCCGTCGGCTCATCAACCTCCGTGCCGTCGATACGGTCATAGTGGAGTTCCGACCACCAGCCCTTCAGGTCCTTGGCGCGAAACACCCACGGCTTTCCGAAAGCACCGTCGGTGATTGGCGCGCGTTCCCTCAGCCGCCTTGCCTCGAATGTCGGGTAGTACCAGTCGAAACCTTCGCCGCCGGCAATCGCCGCGCGCAACCCGGCGGGATCGTACGGCCCGGCAAAGCCATCCGGATTGCCTGCCGCGTGGTCGGCGTCGCGCCAGTCCGACAGCGGCATGTAATTGTCGATGCCGACCGCGTCGATGTCAGGATGCGCCCACAGCGGATCGAGGTGGAAATGGACATTGCCGGTACCGTCGAGCGGATGGTGCCCGAAATACTCGCTCCAATCGGCGCCATAAGTGATCTTCGTCGCCGGGCCGAGCATCGCGCGCGTCTCACCGGCGAGCGTGCAGAGCGCCTCGACGAACGGAAATCCATCGTCCTCGTCGCGCAGCGTGGTCAGCCCACGCAATTCGCTGCCGATCAGGAAGGCATCGACGCCGCCCGCCGCCTGCGCAAGCCTGGCATGATGCAGCACGAAGCGCCTGAACCCCCAGTCGCCGGACGAGCCCGAAAAGTTGATCGTGTTCGCCGACGCGGAAAACTGCCCCGGCAGCGCATTGCCCAGGAACTCCTCGACCTGGTCGCGCGCAGCGGCCGTGCGGTCTGCCGTTCCGGGCATCAGCGGCGCGGGGTCCGCCGTGATACGCCCGCGCCAGGGGTAGGCCGGCTGCGCCGGATTCCCGTAAGGGTCGGGCAGATCGTTGTCCCCGGGCACATCCATCATGATGAAGGGATAGAGCGTCACCTTTAGCCCGCGTGCCTTGATCTCGGCGATCGCGTCCATGACGCTCCTGTCCGACGGCGTGCCGCCATAGGCAGCGCCCCCGTCATGCGTCGAGACGACCATGGCCGAGCCTCGCGAGACGCCCGACACGCGCCAGTCCCTCGAGAATCCCGATCCGTTCGCCATCGTCACCGCGGGCCGGATG
Source organism: Pseudomonadota bacterium (assembly GCA_030852655.1). GTDB lineage: Bacteria > Pseudomonadota > Alphaproteobacteria > Rhizobiales > Rhizobiaceae > Mesorhizobium_K. Next base: position 1,151 of record JALYWP010000309.1, read on the forward strand.
CGGCAATGCCCCGCCCTGAGGTCGTCACCGAACCAGGCGACGACCAGCGCGACATGCTCGAGGTTCGGGCAGAGCATCTGGAGCTCGTCGAGCGAGGCCGTCAAATCGCTGCCTTCGAGCAGCGTGTGCCGGTTCACCGCCTCCGTCTCGCCCTGCCGGTGCCGTCTCGTCACCAGCGACGGCGACAGCCCGTATTCGGTCGCGCCGGGGATCAGCGAGATCGCGCGTATCCTCTTTGGCAGTTCGCCGACCGGCCGCAGCACCTCGAACTGGAATTGCGGGATGCGGTTGCCGTAATCGCCCAGCATGAAGCGTTCGATCACCACATAGGCCGTGCCGCGATATGCCGGCGTGTTGTCCGCGCCCTGCCTGGCCGACACCAGCGGATCGGCGGCCTGCGCCTCGGTGCCGCGATGGATCCGTAGCTCGATCCTCTCACGGTCGATCTCGCGACCGTCGGCCCAGATACGCCTGACGCCCGCGATCTCGCCCTCGCAGAGCGCGAAGGCGATATTGGCGAAATAGCTGTATTCGGTAATCTTCGGTCCGTTCTTGCCGCCCTCGCGGCGGGTCGAGCGCCGCTCCTCGAAACGCGTCGCCCAGATCATGATGCCGCCGACCCGCGCCGTGCCATAGACGCGCGGGATCGCCGCACCCTCCTCGGCGGTGAAGGGCCGCGCGCCGGAAAGCCTCGGCCCCTCGATGCGGCGCGTGCCGTTGATCAGCGCCTGGTCGATCGAGTAACCGGCGAACGCGCCTGCCGCCGCGCCGATCGCGGCACCGACAGGGCCTAGCAGGCCGCCGATCGCCGCGCCTGCGGCCTGGAGCAGTATGGTTGCCATGCGGCTTCCTCAGTCAGTTCTTTGCAGGGAAGGCGAACACGCCTGCGATTCGCCTGCGCCATTGCGGCACCAGCGCCGACCGCGACACCGCCATGCCCTCATAGGCATGGACGAACAGGTCCGGCCCAACCACGATGCCCGCATGCTTGGCCGGCAGATGCGCCCGCCAGCGGAACAGCAACAGGTCGCCTGCCGCCATCTTGCCGGCCGGCTTCTTGATAAAATGCCGCCGCACCGCCGTCAGGAATAGCTCACCGCCGCCGGCCTCCGCCCAGTCGGTCGAGTATGGCCCGGGCAGCTCGGGGGCCGTGCCATAGACGGCACTCCAGACGCCGAGCGCCAGCCCGAGACAGTCGCAACCCACTCCCTTGCGCCGCCCCTGGTGGCGGTAGGGCGTGCCCAGCCAGGACAGCGCCTCGGCCACCACCGCATCGGCAACCGCCCCGTTCATGGCACCACCGGCCCGCCGTCGAAGCGGCCGCCGTCCGCGACATAGCCATAGGCCGCGTCATTGCCGGGCAGATGCGGGAAGCCGCGGAAATTCAGCGCGTTGGCGAATTTCGCCTTGCAGGTGGCGAACCTCTTGTCGCACCCAGCAACCACGGAAAACGTGTCGCCTGCCGCCGCTGCCAAGCCTCTCCGCGGCCGCAGCACCAGCCTCGTCCCCGCCGCATCCTCGCGATGCTCCTCGACGCGTTCGCTCCGCCCCGCATTCGCGCCCGCCGTCCATGTCAGCACGCCATGCGCGAACCATCCGGCCTCGAAGCCGCCGAGCCCGGTCGCCACCAGCGTCGACGGCGCTTCCCATCCCGACACCGCCCCCGCCCCGGTGAACGCCGGGTTGCCGAGATCCAAGCCGCAGCGCGCGTCGCCAAGTTCCGCATCGCAGCTCCGGCTGACATAGCGCCCGCTTGGCCGGTCGAGCGAATGCACCAGGCTTTCCAACTCGGCCACGAAGCGCCCGTCCGTCCGCGTGATCTTGCCGACCGTCGCCCTGCGCAGCAGCACGAAATCCGCCGGCTCCCGCCAGTTCACCAGCAGCGTCTCGACCGTCGCCCCGTCATACAGTCCAGCGGCGATGTCTTCGTCGCTGATGTCGTCCGAGGACAGCGCCCCCTCGACATCGACCGTGTCCACAGCCAAGCCCAGCGTGTCGCGCGCCTCGCTGGCGGCCAGTCCCGTCTGCGGCGCGTAGAGCGTCGCGCCGATCGTCAGCGGCCGGTCATGGTCGGTATAGCCCGCCACCTGGCCGTCCCGGCGCGTCAGCCGC
>JALYWP010000318.1 GCA_030852655.1 Pseudomonadota bacterium
CCCGAGACATTAGGTGACAGAACGTACCGGGCACATGGGCAATACTTTTCGCTTTTCGGCGATACGCGTTGTTGTATGGACCTGGAACAGAGGGATCCTGCAGACCATCGAGAATCCGTTCGGCGCGGGATTGTCACCCATGTCTCAGGTACAAACTGATACCCAGGTCTCCGGTATGGACCCAAAACAGATGGTCGGAGCGGCAGGATTTGAACCTGCGACCCTCTGGTCCCAAACCAGATGCGCTACCAGACTGCGCTACGCTCCGTCCGGTGCATCCCCTAAGGTTTCACCATCAATTAGGCAATCGCTAAATAACCAAAATTGGCGAACAAAGGCAGATGAGCGGCCTTTGGATTCACAAATCGCCACGGAAATTACCGCCGGTGTTCGCGCACACGCCGGCGATGGGCGGCAGGTGCCAGGCCGGACCGATGGACAAGGTTGGCAGCGCCCGCACCATCCGGCAGCCTGCTAAATATGTGCATAGTTTCGCTTGCGGGGCTTGCAGGGCCCCAAACCCTGCTACGATCGGATCGGCCATGATCGGCTCCACGATGATGGTCGTATGTGCAACCTGCTTTGCCAGGATATCGGGGACGAATAGATGCAACGCATGGCATATGTCGTCATGCCGGATGGTGCGGGCTGGAAGGTCAAGTGCAACGGCGTCGACTATCCGTACTACTCGACGCAGGGCGAGGCCGTGGGCGCCGCCGTCCACGCTGCCTACGAAGCCGGGAAACTCGGCTACGATGCACTGGTGCTGGTCCAGGATTCAGAGGGCAGGGTACAGGTCGAATGGACCTATGGGCAGGAGCCCCGCGACCTTGCGGCGGAACTGAAAAGGCGCCAGGCGGGTTGAGCGGGACCTGTCCCCGGAGCCGGTTCGGGCAGTTCAACGCCATGACCGTTTCCAGCCCACGAAGGACGAGGGGGGATGTGCCCGAAGCTTGGGCGCAGGGGCGACCAGAAACGCAATGCCGCGAGACGGTTTCGTTCCGGGCCAGGCTGCGTTTCGAGCAGAGGTTCTCTTTTTTCCGCAAAGTTGGTACCCATATGTGGGTGGATTTTCCCTATGCTCCAGATATTCGCCGCGCCGCAGGGCACCCGGGCGACTGGCGATTGGGCGAAAGCATCCTTTTCAGGCAGGGAGCGTTGTTGGCATTGCCAGCGGCTTCGGCAACAGAGGCAGAGATGACCGAGAAGGCAATCGAATTCCTGCAGGAATGGATCAACGAAAAGATCCAGGCTCCCGAGACACCGACCGAGATCGAGCAGGAAGCCGAAACCCTGGCCAGGCAGTGCGCCGCCCAGGCCGCGGATGCTGGCGTGCGGCTCGAGGACATCGAAGAGGAGGTCGGCGATCTCGAAGAGTTGATCGCAGCGAGGCTCGAGGACGCCGTCGAAGCCAAGAAGGACAATCCTGCCGCGCCTTCCTGATCTCTGCCGGCTCCGCTTTGTCTCCGGTCAGTTCGCCAGCCGTGCGGCCTCCAGCCCCCTGGCAAGATCGCGCTTCAGATCCTCGACATCTTCCAGCCCGATCTGCAACCGCACCAGAGGCCCCTCGTAGGGTCCTTTCGATATGGTACGATCGCTGAGCGAAACGAGGGCCGCCAGGCTCTCGTAACCGCCCCATGAATGGCCCAGTCCGAATATTGCAAGCGCGTCGAGGAAGGCGTGGGAAGTCTTCGGTCCGTCTCCGGTCAGCACAATCGAAAAGAGGCCGCTTGCACCAGAGAAGTCCCGCTTCCACAGAGCGTGATCCGGATGGCTTTCAAGGGCTGGATGAAGGACGCGCGCGACGCCTTCCTGACCTTCAAGCCATCGCGCTATGTCGAGCGCGCTCTTCTGATGCCGCTCCAGCCTGACACCCATCGTCCTCAGGCCGCGAAGCACCTGATAGACGTCGTCCGGCCCCGCGCAGCTTCCGAGCGTGTTGAAGGTTTCGTTGAGTCTTCTCCAGCAGGCTGCGTTCGCCGACACCGTACCGAGCAATACGTCCGAATGACCGGCCGGATATTTCGTCGCGGCGTGGATGGAAATGTCCACGCCGAAATCGAGCGCCCGGAAATAGAGCGGCGTGGCCCAGGTATTGTCCAGCATGACGATGGCGCCGCCGGCATGGGCGGCTGCGACGATTGCCGGGATGTCCTGGACCTCGAACGTGTTGGAGCCCGGCGATTCGGTGAACACCACCTTGGTGTTGGGCTTCATCAGCGCGGCGATGCCGGCGCCGACCCGGGGGTCGTAAAATTCTACGTCCACGCCGAAACGCTTCAGCATCGTGTCGACGACGTTACGGGTCGGATGATAGACCGAATCGACCACGAGCAGGTGGTCACCCGCGGACAGGAAGCCGAGCAGAGGCACGACGACCGCCATCAGCCCGGAGGGAACGATGATCGTGCCGGCAGATCCCTCGAGTTCGTCGATCGCCAGCGCCAGCGCGTCGGTGGTCGGGGTGCCGCGCGTTCCGTAGGTATATTTCTGCTGCCGCGAAGCGAGCGTCGCTGCATCGGGAAAAAGTACCGTCGAGGCATGCACGACCGGCGGATTGACGAAACCGTAGTAGTCATGCGGATCGTTGCCACCGTGCATGAGCCGCGTGTTGATGCCGGCGTCGTCGGGAATGCGCTTTGCCATTTTGCTCCACCTTCTGAGGTGATCAGCCATAAAACGCACCACGACGGGGCGCAACGGCGTCGATGCCTGGTCCCGCAGCGGCGGGCCTGGCGCGAACTTCCGGGGGCTGGTTTTTCCCCGGACGCGTCTGTTCCGGGGACGAAAGTCTACGAAACAGCCCCGGCAGAACTGGTCATTCCGCTTGACCTCAATGGAATAATCGCCTTCGATGCGGCTTCTGTAAGGGGCGCGCTGTCTTGCATCGGAAATTTGATGCTGAATTCCGGATAATGGGCCGGATGAAGGTGCAGCAACTCCTCGGAACAAATTTTTGGCACCAGAAGAACAGATAAAAGGGTTGAGGGTTATGAAAAACACGATGATTGGCATTCTCGGGGCGGCGGCGTTCGGCATGATGGCTTCGGCTGCTTCCGCCGCTACCCTCGATGACGTCAAGGCCAAGGGTTTCGTTCAATGCGGGGTGAACACCGCGCTTGCCGGCTTCTCCGCGCCGGACGACAAGGGCGAATGGACAGGGCTCGACGTCGATTTTTGCCGTGCCGTGGCCGCCGCCATCTTCGCCGACGGCACCAAGGTGAAATTCACGCCGCTCAGCGCCAAGGACCGCTTCACTGCGCTGCAGTCTGGCGAAGTCGACGTCCTGTCGCGCAACACGACCTGGACGATCAATCGCGATACCGCGCTCGGCCTGAACTTCGCCGGCATAACCTACTTTGACGGCCAGGGCTTCATGATCAACGCCAAGAAGCTCCCGGGCGTCAACTCGGCGCTCCAACTCTCCGGCGCCTCGGTCTGTGTCCAGTCGGGTACGACGACCGAACTGAACCTCGCCGACTACTTCAAGGCCAACAACCTCGAGTACAATCCCGTGGTGTTCGAAAAGGTCGAGGAAGCCAACGCGGCCTACGACTCTGGCCGCTGCGACGCCTATACCACCGACCAGTCCGGCCTCTACGGCATCCGCCTGACGCTCGCCAATCCGGGCGACCATGTCGTCCTGCCCGAGATCATCTCGAAGGAGCCGCTCGGACCGGCTGTGCGCCAGGGCGACGACCAGTGGTTCGATATCGTCAAATGGACGTATTTCGCTCTTCTGAACGCTGAAGAGCTCGGCATCACCAAGGCGAATGTCGAGGAAATGAAGAACTCCGCGAATCCGGAAATCAAGCGGGTCCTCGGCGTCGAGGCCGAGACCAAGATCGGCACCGACCTTGGCCTGACCAACGACTGGGTCGTCAACATCGTCAAGGCGGTAGGCAATTACGGCGAGATATTCGAGAACAATGTCGGTTCCGGCAGCCCGCTCAAAATCTCGCGCGGCATCAACGCGCTGTGGACCAAGGGAGGCCTGCAGTACGCCCCGCCGATCCGCTGATCCAGTGAAGGCCGGGGCGCAGCGCGCTCCGGCCTTCCGCGCCTTGGAGAAGGGGAGCTTCTATGGCCATGCAGCACGCATCGGAGGCGCAAGAGCCGGCAAAGGCCTCGCTTCTCTACGACCCGAAAGTCCGCAGCATATTCTTCCAGGTGGTGCTGCTTCTGGCGCTCATTTTCGGCGTGTGGTGGATCGTCGACAACACGATCGAAAATCTCCGCCGCTCCAACATCTCGACCGGCTTTGACTTCCTGCGCGGACGCGCCGGCTTCGATATTGCCACCACGCCTATCGAATATACGTCGGATTCCACCTACGGCCGCGCAATCATGGTCGGATTCTGGAACACGATCATCGTCGCGGTCGCGGGCATCTTCACGGCGACACTGCTCGGCTTCGTCATCGGCGTCGGGCGACTATCCCGCAATTGGTTGCTGCGCAAGATCGCGATGGTGTATGTCGAGACCTTCCGCAACATCCCGCCGCTGCTCGTCATCTTCTTCTGGTATCTGGGAGTGCTGTCGGTCCTGCCCTCGACGCGCAACAGCATCGTCCTGCCTTTCGGCTCCTATCTGAACAGCCGCGGCTTCTATTTCCCACGCTTCATCTGGGGCGACGGCTCCTGGCTGATCCTTGCCGGCCTTGCCGTAGGCATCGCACTGGCCTGGTTCGTGGCGCGCCGCGCCACGGCGAGGCAGATGGCGACCGGGCAACGTTTCCCCGTCTTCCGGGTCGGGTTTGCACTCATCGTCGGATTTCCGCTGCTCGGCTTTGCACTCGCCGGCTTTCCGCTGACCCTGGAATTCCCTCAAGCCGGGACATTCAATCTCACCGGCGGATTCCAGGTAAAGCCCGAATTCCTGTCGCTTTACCTTGCGCTTTCCTTCTACACGGCCGCGTTCATTGCGGAGATCGTCCGGGCCGGCATCGTGGGGGTCAGCAAAGGCCAGAGCGAAGCCGCGGCGGCCCTCGGTCTGCGTCCGGGGACGGCGCTGCGGCTGGTGATCGTCCCGCAGGCGCTGCGCATCATCATCCCCCCGCTGACCAGCCAGTACCTAAACCTCACCAAGAACTCGTCGCTGGCCGTGGCGATCGGCTACCCGGATCTCTACGCGATCGGCGGCACGATCCTGAACCAGACTGGCCAGGCGATCGAGATCGTGGTCATCTTCATGGTCATCTACCTGAGCATCAGCCTGGTGACCTCGCTGTTCATGAACTGGTTCAACTCCCGAATGGCGTTGAAGGAGAGGTGACCGATGCAGGAACATGACATGTCCTGGGTCCGCACCGAGATGGCGCTGGCGCAAGCCGCGCCCCGTTCGGAGGCAGGACTGGGCGCCTGGGCCCGCAGGAATCTCTTCGCGACGCCCGTCGATTCGGTGCTCACCGTCGTCGCGCTGCTGGTTATTGCCTGGGCGTTGCCGCAGATACTCGGCTGGACGATCTTCAATGCTCAATGGACGGGTGAGGATCGCACCGCGTGCCTGACCGTCGATCAGGGCGGCTACCTTCCCTCGGGCTGGTCTGGCGCCTGCTGGGCCTTCGTCTGGGCGAAGTTTCCGCAATTCATGTTCGGCCGCTATCCGGTCGACGAGCGCTGGCGCGTCATCCTGACCGCCGTCATATTCGTCGCCCTGCTGGCGCCGCTGCTGATCCCGCGCGCGCCCTACAAGCGGCTGAACGCGATATTGTTCTTCGCCGTCTTCCCGTTCGTCTGCTTCTTCCTGCTGGTCGGCGGCTTCTTCGGCCTGCCTTACGTGGAAACTTCCGAGTGGGGCGGGCTTCTGGTGACGCTGGTGCTCTCCTATGTCGGGATCGTGGTTTCGCTGCCGCTCGGCATACTGCTCGCGCTCGGCCGCCGCTCCAAGATGCCGGCGGTCAAGATGCTCTCGGTGATCTTCATCGAGATGGTACGCGGCGTGCCGCTGGTGACGGTGCTCTTCATGGCGAGCTTCATGCTGCCGCTTTTCGTGCCGCCGGGAATGACGTTCGACAAGTTCCTGCGGGCTTTGATCGGTGTCGCTCTGTTTGCATCCGCCTACATGGCGGAAGTGGTGCGCGGCGGCCTGCAGGCAATCCCGAAGGGCCAGTACGAGGGCGCAGACTCGCTCGGTCTCGGCTATTGGCAGAAGACGAGCCTCATCATCATGCCGCAGGCGCTGACGCTTGTCATTCCGGGTATCGTCAACACTTTCATCGGCATGTTCAAGGACACGACTCTCGTGCTCATCATCTCGATGTTCGACCTCTTGGGCATCGTGAAGCAGAACCTATCCGACGCGAACTGGGCGACCCCGCAGACGGCAAAGACCGGGCTCGTCTTCGCGGCAATCGTGTTTTGGCTGTTCTGCTTCGGCATGTCGCGCTATTCGATCTACATGGAACGCCGGCTCGACACCGGCCACAAACGATAGGCAAGGGGTATCGGCTGATGACCACCGAGAACGCAGTCGGCGCGGAAGACATCAGCGTCGATGTCAAGAAGATGCATATCTCCGACACCGACGTGGCGATCGACATCGTGGGCATGTCCAAGTGGTATGGCGACTTCAACGTGCTGAAGGACATCAACCTCAAGGTCATGCGCGGCGAGCGCATCGTCATCTGCGGTCCGTCCGGCTCGGGCAAGTCGACCATGATCCGCTGCATCAATCGCCTGGAGGAGCACCAGAAGGGCAAGATCGTCGTCGACGGCAAGGAACTCACCAACGATCTGAAGAAGATCGACGAGGTGCGCCGCGAGGTCGGCATGGTGTTCCAGCACTTCAACCTCTTCCCCCACCTCACAATTCTCGAGAACTGCACGCTGGCGCCGATCTGGGTGCGCAAGGTCCCGAAGAAGGTGGCCGAGGAGACGGCGATGCACTTCCTCGAGCGCGTCAAGATTCCCGAGCAGGCGCACAAATATCCGGGCCAGCTTTCGGGTGGCCAGCAGCAGCGCGTGGCTATTGCGCGCTCATTGTGCATGCAGCCCAAGATCATGCTGTTTGACGAGCCGACTTCGGCCCTTGATCCTGAAATGGTCAAGGAAGTGCTTGAGGTCATGATCGGCCTTGCCC
>JALYWP010000340.1 GCA_030852655.1 Pseudomonadota bacterium
TTGAGCTTGCCGAGCATAACCGCGCCATCGGCCCAGAGATTGGCTGTCACGGTCGATTCATAGCGCGGCTTGAAGCCGTCGAGCACATGGCTGCAAGCCTGCGTGTGCACGCCTTCGGTGGCGAACAGGTCCTTGATACCGAGCGGGATGCCCTCGAGTGCGCCGCCCTCTCCCTTTGCCAGCTTCGCATCGGAAGCCTTCGCCATCTCGCGCGCCTTCTCCGGCGTCACGGCGATATAGGCGTTGAGAACCGGATTGGCGCTTTCGATCGCGTCGAGATAGGCGTCGGTGATCTCGGCCGCCTTGATCTCCTTCGCCCGCAGCTTCTCGCGCGCCTCGGCAATCGTCAGTTTGGTCAGGTCGCTCATGGAACAATCTTCTTTTCGTAAAAGCGCGAGAATCCGGAGTCCGGATAATCCAGCACCGCGCCGCAGACGGTGAAGCCGCCGCGCTCATAGACCCGATATGCTGCCTCGAAACCGGACGCCTCGCCAGTCTCCAGCACCAGCCTCGAAATCCCCTTCTCGCGCGCCAGCTCTTCGATGCGCTGCAAGAGTTGCGAGCCGACGCGCTTGCCCCGCACCTCGGGGAGCGTAAACATGCGCTTCACCTCGCCCAGGCCCCCGCCATGGTCCTTGAGCGAGGCCATGCCGACATGGCGTCCGGCCTCGTCACGCGCAACGAAGGTCGTCAGCGACGGATCGGCCATCTGCTCGACGGTCAGCTGGAACTGGAATTCGCGCGGGGTGAGCGGGATCATCGTCGCATTGAGATCTGCGACCATGGCGCGCACGTCGTCCTGCAAGGGTGTTTCTTCCGCGATCGTGATCGCCACGGCCTACTCCACCACCTTCGGCACGAGGAAGAAATTCTCATCCGTCGCCGGCGCGTTTGCGACGATGTCGTCGGCCTTGTTGCCGTCGGTGACGACGTCCTGCCGCTTCTTCATTTCCATCGGGATGACCGAGGTCATCGGCCCGACGCCTGACACGTCGACCTCGTTCAACTGCTCGACAAAACCGAGGATGGTGTTCAACTCACCAGTCATGCGCTCGGCGTCCTCATCGCTGACCGCAATGCGGGCAAGACGCGCGACGCGCTTCACTGTGGCGATATCGACGGACATTCAGAAACTCCGGCAGACCGGCTGGAAAGGGATGTCCGGGCTATAGCGGCGCGAAGCCTGCGGCGCAACAGGATGAAGCAGGACCGTTGCGTGCCGCTACACTACCACCGCCTCCCCCACACCAGGCACAAGCACCTTCGTCCCCGAGCCTTTCATTCCCTCCACGAACTTGTCGGGCGTCTGGTCGAGCAGGCCGAAGGTCTTGTAGTGGCAGGGGATCACTGTCTCGAACTTGAAGAAGCGGCGGCAGGCGAGTGCGGCCACGGCCCCGCCCATGGTGAAGCGGTCGCCGACCGGCACCAGTCCGACCTGCGGCTGGTGAAGCTCGTTTATCAACTGCATGTCGAGGAAGATGTCGGTGTCGCCCATGTGGTAGAGCGTCTTGTCGTCGGGGAAATGCAGCACCAGGCCGTTCGGATTGCCGAGATAGACGGTCGATCCGTTCTCCAGGGTGCGGGCCGACGAATGCAGCGCCTGCACGAAGGTGGTGGTGAAGCCGCCGCAGTCGACCGTGCCGCCGTGATTGCCGGGGTTGACGTTCTCGATGCCCTTGCCGGCGACATAGTCGGATATCTCGGCATTGGCGACCAGCATGGCTCCGGTCTTCTTCAATATGGCTATGGTGTCGCCGAAGTGATCGTTGTGGCCATGCGTGACGAGCACATGCGTTACACCCTCAGCCGGGCCTTCCCAGCCTCCTTTCCACAGCGGATTTCCGGAGAGGAACGGGTCGATCAGGATCGACGCCCCTTCGACGTCGACGCGAAACGCCGATTGGCCGTACCAGGTGATTTTCATCGATTTCTCCTCGCATTTCCCCTTGCCGACGTGCCACTGGAGCGACACGATCCCAGAAGGTAGAACGGCGGACATTCGAGTCAAAGGAAGAACCGCTTGGCCGCCATCACCGTCACCGACCTACCCGCCGCGCTCGACGGCGGCAAGACGCTCGCCGGGCTCGACCTCGGCGACAAGACGATCGGCGTGGCAGTGTCCGACCGCGGCCTGTCCTTCGCCCATCCCCGCCCGGTGATCGTCCGCAAGAAATTCTCGATCGACGCGGCGGCCCTGCTTTCCCTGCTGGCCAGGGAGAACGTCGGCGCGGTGGCGATCGGCCTGCCGATCAACATGGACGGCACGGAAGGTCCACGCGCGCAGGCGTCGCGCGCCTTCGTACGCAACATGGCGCGGCTCTCCGACCTGCCCTTCCTCTTCTGGGACGAGCGCCTGTCGACAGTGGCCGCCGAACGGACGCTGATCGAGATGGATTTTTCCAGGAAGAAGCGGGCCGGCAAGATCGATTCCGCCGCTGCCGCCTTCATTCTGCAGGGCGTGCTCGACCGGCTTCACGCGCTCGGCGAGGCTTCCGCTCCGAAATAGCGCCTTCGCGTGGCGACGAACCACGCGGCAATCTGCCGCCGGCGCCTGAATGCCCAGATGGCGAGAATGAGCAGCGTATCGAGTATGCAGGCCTTCGCCACCAGCGGCGGGATAGCCGCCGGCTCGACGCCGAGCACCTCGCCGTAAAGCTGGAACAGGAGGTCGTGCACCTGCCGCGTCAGCATGACGTAGCCGAAATTCATGTCATTCAGCGACAGGAAGTACCAGCCCCAGAAGATTCCCATCGGCAAAGCCCAGGCAGCGAATATCCAGCGCATCAGCGCGTGCCTCCCGCTGCACTGGTGCTTGGGTCCGGCGCCGCGGCTTCTCTGGCTATCAAGCTGTTCGACACAAGCCGCATGAGAATCCCTTCGCTGTCTGGAGAGTGGTACTCGCCAAACCGGGACGCAATGTAAACCATTTGTTAAGGTTAACAGAAAGTTGCCGTGGACGCTGCGATTGTCCGCTTGACGGCTCGATACGTGGAACCTGCGCGATTCGTCAGTTTGTCGGCGGGTAGAGCGTGTCGATGACGAGGCGCGCATCGTGGCGCGCGTCGAGCATGCCGTAAGTCGTGCGCCACTGGCCGGCGAGCCGGGTCTCGATGAAGGCGTCGGCGATGCGCCCTGCCCCCATGCGCTTCAGCTCGGCTGCCGCCGCCGACAGCGCCAGTTGTTCGGTCAGGATGCGCGCCGAGCCCTCGTCGGTCGATGCCACCTGCATGGCGGCACGCAGCACGGCCACCGTGCCGGATCCGCCGGCGCCGAGATCGTGCTCGATGCCTGCAAGCACCTCGTCAAACAGCGCCGGCGCACGGCCAAGCACGCGCAGCACGTCGAGCGCCATGACATTGCCCGAGCCTTCCCAGATCGCATTGACGGGAGCCTCGCGATAGTAGCGCGCCAGCGGCATCTCCTCGACATAACCGTTGCCGCCCAAGCACTCCATCGCCTCGTAGAGCAGGGCCGGCGCGATCTTGCAGACCCAGTATTTGACCACCGGCGTCATCGCGCGGGCGAAAGAGGCTTCAGTCTGGCTGCTTGCCGCCTCGTCGAAGGAGCGCGCCAGCCGGAACGACAGCGCCGAAGCGCCGGCGACGTCCAGCGCCATGTCGGCGAGCACGCGTTGCATGACCGGCTGGTCGACGAGTTTCTGGCCGAAGGCAAGACGATGCCTCGTATGGTGGATCGCCTCGGCCAGTCCTGCGCGCATCAGTCCTGAGGAGGCCACCGCGCAGTCGAGCCTGGTCAGCGTCACCATGTCCATGATCGTTTTTATGCCGGCGCCGGGCTCGCCGACCATCTGGCCGATGGCGTTGACGAACTCGACCTCGGCGGAGGCGTTGGAGCGGTTGCCGAGCTTGTCCTTGAGGCGCTGGAAGCGGAAACCGTTGCCGCTGCCGTCGCCGAGGATACGCGGCACCAGGAAACACGAAAGCCCCTCGCCCGCCTGCGCCAATGCCAGGAAGGCGTCCGACATCGGCGCCGACATGAACCATTTGTGGCCGGTCAGTCGGAAGAATCCACTGCCGGCACGCTCCGCCTTGGTCGTATTGGCGCGCACGTCCGTGCCGCCCTGCTTCTCGGTCATGCCCATGCCGAGCGTTAGCCCGGTCTTCTCGACCGGCGGCTTGTTGCTCTGATCGTATTTGCGCGTGGTGACGCGCGGCGCCCATTCGCGGAAAAGCTGCGGGGTGGCCATCAGCGCAGCCAGCGAGGCGCTTGTCATCGTGATCGGGCAGAGATGTCCGGTCTCGAGCTGCGCCGTCAGATAGAAGCGCGCCGCCCGCACCTGATGGCGCCTGCCGGTCTCGGCAGCGCCGTTTTCCCAGATCGAGGAATGAAGCCCGCTCGCCACCGAACGGCGCATCAGCGCATGATAGGCTGGATGGAAATCGACCGTGTCGATGCGCCTGCCCTGCCGGTCGTGGGTTCTCAGCACCGGCGTCTCGACATTGGCTAGCCGCGCCGTCTCCAGCGCCTCCTGGGTCAGCACGAAGCGGCCGAGATTGTCGAGGTCCTTGCGCACGGGAGCCGAGAAATCCTCGGCGATCTGGATCAGCAGCGGGTCGCCGCGCCACGCATTGCCGCCTGATATCGGCGGCGGCTGGTTGGTTACCTCGTGGGTCACTCGCTGTCCTTCTGCGGCCGACTCCGGCGCTCTTGCGGCCTTATATAGCCGAAGCGGTCGTTAACGCGACGAAAATACGGGGAGAATGCAGGCGTTCCAAAGCCGTTCGGCTTGCGGGGGAAGGACCTGCGCCCTATAGCAGCGCCTTGACATGACGCAAGCGCCCCCTCCGCCGCTCTTCCCGCACCGCCATC
>JALYWP010000140.1 GCA_030852655.1 Pseudomonadota bacterium
TGGCGCTGGTCGCGCCGTCGGGCGCCGGCAAGTCGACGCTGCTCCACACCGCCGGCCTGCTCGAACGGCCCGATGCCGGCGACGTCATCCTCGCCGGCCGCGCCTGCGGGCGGCTTTCCGACGACGAGCGCACGGCGATCCGTCGCAACGACATCGGCTTCGTCTACCAGTTCCACCATCTGCTGCCGGAGTTCTCCGCGCTCGAGAACATCATGATGCCGCAGATCATCAAGGGCCTGCCGCACGCCGAGGCCGCGAGCCGCGCCGAGCAGCTTCTCGACTACATGCAGATCGGCAAGCGTGCGCATCACCGACCGTCCGAGCTCTCCGGCGGCGAACAGCAGCGCGTGGCGATCGCCCGCGCCGTCGCCAACGCGCCGCTGGTGCTGCTGGCCGACGAGCCGACCGGCAATCTCGACCCAACCACGGCATCATACGTCTTCGATGCACTGGCAGCACTGGTGAAACAGTCCGGCCTCGCCGCCCTGATCGCCACGCACAACCACGAACTTGCCGGGCGCATGGACCGCCGCGTCACGCTGGCGGACGGAAAAGTCGTTCCACTCTGACCCCACCGCCATCCCCGGACTTGTTCCCAGGATGGCGGCGAAACAGGCTCCACACCCTCATCATGTGGCTGTCCGGCGCTCGCCGTTAACCTCCCTGTAACCTCTGTTAACCCTCTCAGCCGTGCGTGTCAGGAGCCTGCTTCCGCGTTCTTGACAGTTCGAACAAAAATAGAACAAAATGCAAACATACAGAAAACAGGAGGGAATTATGACCGGTCTGCTTCAGGATGTCGTTTCGCTGGTTTGCATGAGCACCTTCCTCGTCGCCACGGCGATGTGGATCGGCGCGCTCTGACGCGTTCACGACTCCAGTCGTCTCCCGTTCATCCGATTTCGGTCGTCCGGAGCCGCGGAATCTTCCTCCTTCGGAAGGCCAGGCTTCGCCGAAATCGGATGCCGAGCGCCTGTCCCGTCTCGTCCCGGGTCAGGCGCTCCTACGGCCCCGCTTGATGGCGGCTATCGGCTTCTGCCGGTATCGCGATCAGTCGCCCAGCGCGACGCCTTCGCGTCTCGGGTCCGCTCCGCCCGTTAGCCCGTCCGGCGTGATCGCGACGCCGTGCAGTCCCGAATTCAGGTCGCCGATCTTCGTCTTGAAACCTAGCGCTTCGAGGTCGTTCGCGAAGCCCTCGGCCGTCGTCCCGGCCTCCAGTTCGAAGGTCCCAAAGCGGTTCAGCATATGCGGCATGGAGATCGCCGCCTGCATGTCGAGCTTCCAGTCGATCAGCCCGATCAGCGTCGTCGCGACATAGGGAATGATGCTCGATCCGCCGGGCGACCCCAGCGCATAAAGCGGCTTTCCGTCCTTGAGAACGATCGTGGGCGCCATGGAAGAGCGCGGCCGCTTGCCGGGCTCGACGCGGTTCGCGACGGCTGCGCCGTCCTTCTCCGGCGTGAAGGAGAAATCCGTCAGCTGGTTGTTGAGGATGAAGCCGCCGGCCATCTGGCGCGATCCGAAGGCGTTCTCGACCGAGGTCGTCATCGCCGCAACATTCCCCTCCGCATCGACGATGGTGAAATGGCTGGTCGAGGGCATGTCGAAGGCGACGCCGTCGATGCGCAGTTCGCCCCCTTCCAACCCAGCCTTCTCCCATGGCGGCTCGCCGGCCTTCACGTCTGCGTCGGGCAGGGCGGTCGGTCGGCGAATCAGCGCCGAGCGCGCCTCGAGATAGGCGGCGTTCAGCAAGCCCTTGGGAAGTTTCACGAAATCGCTGTCGGCCATGTAGCGTTCGCGGTCGGCGAAGGCGAGCCGGGTGGCGTAGCCGATGATGCGCCAGCTTTCCGGATCGTCCGGTCCCAGCGTCGCGATATCGAACGGCTCGACCATGCCGAGTATCTGGCCGATCGTCAGCGCGCCAGAGGAGGGCGGACCCATGCCGCACACCGAAAGACCGCGATAGGGCGCGCAGACCGCCGCCCGCTCCTTCACCTGGTAGGCCGCCAGGTCTTCGAGATCGAGTTCGCCGGGATTGGTCGGGTGGCCGTTGACCGCCGCGACGATCCTGCCCGCCAGCGATCCCCTGTAGAAGGCATCGGCGCCGCCTTCGGCAATCGCATGCAGGCTTTCGGCATATTCGGGATTGCGCAGCATGGCGCCTGCCGCCCGCGGCGAGCCGAGCGCGTCGAAGAAATAGGCTCGCGTTTCCGGCTGCGTGTCGAGGCGGCCGATGTCCTCGGTGATCATCGTGTTCAGGCGCGGCGAGATCGCAAAGCCGCCCTCGGCAAGCTCGATCGCCGGCTGCATCAATTCGGCCCAGGGCCGCTTGCCGTATTTGTCGTGCACCGTCTCCAGCAGGCGCGGCACGCCGGGAACGCCGACCGAGCGGCCGCCGATCACCGCGTCGAAGAAGTCGAGCGGCTCGCCGTCCGCGCCGAGGAAGAGTTCGGGCGTCGCCGCCGCAGGTGCCGTCTCGCGCCCGTCGAAGGTCGTCACCGTTCCCGTCTTTGCGTCATACCAGACCAGGAACGCGCCGCCGCCGAGGCCTGACGATTGCGGTTCGACCAGGCCGAGCACCGTCTGCACCGCGACCGCCGCGTCGGCGGCACTCCCGCCGGCGCGCAGCACGTCGAGGCCGGCCTGCGTTGCGATCGGATTGGCCGCAACGACCATCTGGCGCGAGGCATGGACCGGCTTCTTGGCCTCGATCGCCGATCGCGATTCAGGCGCCACCGCGTCGGCGGCCTGCTGCGCGCCGGCCGGAAATGCTAGCGCTGCGAAGAACGCCAGGGCTGCAAGTCTCCGCAAGTTTCTCATCAACTCGCCTTTCTGCTCTCGCCCCTCATTTCTTCCGCCGCGCCGAAAACCTCGGCGAAGGCAGCCTTCAGCGCAAGGTCGAGGTCGGCCATCGTAACCGGCAGGCCGAGGTCTACGAGGCTGGTCACGCCATGGTCGGCGACACCGCAGGGCACGATACCGGAGAAGTGCTCGAGGTCGGGCTCGACATTGATGGCGATGCCGTGGAAGCTAACCCAGCGCCGGAGCCTGATGCCGATCGCGGCGATCTTGTCCTCGGCGGCTGAACCGTCCGGCAGCGGCGGCCGGTCTGGCCTCACGACCCAGACGCCGACGCGGTCCTCGCGCCGTTCGCCCTTGACGTTGAACCGGTCGAGCGTGCGGATGATCCATTCCTCGAGCGCCGCCACGAAGGCGCGCACATCCTCGCGCCGGCGTTTCAGGTCGAGCATCACATAGGCGACGCGCTGGCCGGGCCCGTGATAGGTGTATTCGCCGCCGCGCCCGGCCGAAAGGACCGGGAATCGGTCCGGCTCGACGAGATCCTCCATCCTTGCGCTGGTGCCGGCCGTGTAGAGCGGCGGATGCTCGACCAGCCACACCATCTCGGGCGCGCCGCCCTGGCGGACGGCGTTTGCGCGCTCTTCCATGACGGCCAGCGCGTGTTCATACGAGGTGAGACCCGGTTCGATCCGCCATTCCACGGGCGCCGATCCCGGTGCCGGCAGGAAGGATGCGGAAATTTGGCTGCGTTCAGGCATGGTGCCTCCGGTACTGCAGCCTAATATGGAAGAGAATGGTGCGGTCGAGAAGACTCGAACTTCCACGGGTTGCCCCACAGCGACCTCAACGCTGCGCGTCTACCAATTCCGCCACGACCGCACGTGGTAGGAGCCGGAACGGACCGGCTCGCGGCCTGTAGCAAATCACCACATGCGAAACAAGGGCATAGGCCGCGTTATTCTTCGTTGCGCAACTTGCCGCAGCAAGAGCCGCGCGCGCATTCTGGAAACGTTCATTTCGTTTGATATTTTCGGCCTTTAAAGGCTAGACCTGATCGCATCGTCCACCCGGCCGCCAGGCCTGTCCCGAAGGGGAGGCGCCGTTGGAAAACCAGCACGAAGCGACGCCCGGCGCCGGTTCGACCGAAGTCCACGCCGACCTCTACGGCGAAGACGGCGTCATCCGTGCGTCCTTCCTCGCCCATATCGGCGCGGCCATTGCCGATCGCGACACGATCACGCTCAAGCAGGAAGTCGACGGCCTGCACCAGTCGGAGCTCGGTGACCTGCTCGAAGCGCTTTTGCCGGAGCAGCGTCTGGCGCTGGTCGAACTGCTCGGCAAGGATTTCGACTTTTCGTCGCTGACCGAGGTGGACGAGGCGATTCGCCTCGACATCGTCGACAAGCTGCCCAACGCCCAGATCGCGCAGGCGGTACAGGAACTCGATTCCGACGACGCCGTCTACATCCTCGAAGACCTCGACCAGGAGGACCAGGACGAGATCCTGGCGCAACTGCCGTTTACCGAGCGCATCCGGCTGCGCCGCTCGCTCGACTATCCTGAAGAGACCGCCGGCCGGCGCATGCAGACCGAGTTCGTCGCCGTGCCGCCCTTCTGGACGGTCGGCCAGACGATCGACTACATGCGCGAAGACAAGAACCTGCCGGATCATTTCAGCCAGGTCTTCGTCATCGACCCTACCTTCAAGCTGCTCGGGGCTGTCGACCTCGACCAGATCCTGCGCACCAGGCGCACGGTCAAGGTCGAGGAGATCATGCACGAGACGCGCCACGCGATTCCTGCCGCCATGGACCAGGAGGAAGCCGCGCGCGAGTTCGAGCAATACGACCTCCTGTCGGCCGCGGTCGTCGACGAGAACGAGCGGCTGGTCGGCGTTCTCACCATCGACGACGTCGTCGACGTGATCCAGCAGGAGGCCGAGGAAGACCTCATGCGCATGGGCGGCGTCGGCGACGAGGAACTGTCCGACACGGTGCTGGCCACCTCGCGTTCGCGCGTGCCGTGGTTGGCCGTCAACCTGGTCACCGCCTTCGTCGCAGCCTCGGTGATCAGCCTGTTCGACGCCACGATCGAGCACGTCGTGGCGCTGGCGATCCTGATGCCCATCGTCGCAGGCATGGGCGGCAATGCCGGCTCCCAGACGATGACCGTCACCGTCCGGGCGCTCGCGACCAGGGACATCGACATCTACAATGCCGGGCGGGTGATCCGCCGCGAGATGGCCGTCGGCTTCATCAACGGCATGGTGTTCGCGCTGCTCATCGGCTCCGTGGCCGGGCTGTGGTTCCAGAGCGCGGAGATCGGCGGCATCATCGCGGCGGCGATGATCGTCAACATGTTCGTCGCAGCAATCGCCGGCATCCTGATCCCGCTCCTGCTCGATCGGCTCGGCGCCGATCCGGCGGTTTCTTCCGCCGTTTTCGTCACGTCGGTCACCGACGTGGTGGGGTTCTTCGCCTTCCTCGGGCTCGCTGCCTGGTGGTTCGGCGTGGCGTGAAACCGAGCGGCGCAAAATTGACTTTTACGTAAATGCTGCCAGAGTCCGTATGAGCGGATTCGAACGCTAGGAGCCCGATGCGGGAATATTACTCGATCACCGAACTGACGCGCGAGTTCGACATCTCGACCCGCACGCTGCGCTTTTATGAGGACGAAGGGTTGATCCACCCCGTCCGGCGCGGGCGCACGCGGCTGTTCCGGCCTTCCGACCGCCATCTCATCCGCCAGATCATGCGGGGAAAGCGTCTCGGCTTCTCGATCAGCGAGATCCGCGAGATCATCCAGATCTACAGGGAACCGCCTGGCGAGGTGGGGCAGTTGAAGCTGATGATCAAGCGCATCGAGGAGAAGCGCGAGAATCTTCGCCAGAAGCGCCGCGACCTCGAAGAGACGCTGTCAGAGCTCGATCATGCAGAGGAGGCCTGCGTCGAACGACTCGCGGAACTCGGCGTCACCACCTGACCGGGACTTCGCTCAGATCCAGCGGCGGACCCGCTTGGCGTAGTCGCGATAACGCTTGCCGAACTTTTCGGCCAGCCACCGCTCCTCCTTGTCGATCGCCACCTTCCTGGTGGCGAAGGCGGCGATCAGCGCCAGCGGCAGGAACCATGTGATGCCCGTCACCAGACCGACGCCGATCAGGAGCAGCGTGTTGGCGAGATAGAGCGGATTGCGCGTGACGCCGAACGGACCCTCGGTGACCAGATGTTCCGGCTGCGCATTCGGGTTGACCGGCGTCTTCGCCCGCCTCAGCGCCCGGATCGCGCTGAAGAACAGCGCAACCATCGCCAACAGTGCCAGCCAGCCTACGGCCACGAGAATGTCCGACATGGGCGAGCCGAACCAGGGCAGGGGATAGAGGGCATGCAGGACCATACTCGCCGCAATTGCCACGACGTAGATCAGCGGCGGCCAAGGTATCACGCCGGTCTTCGGCGTGGTCGGCGCAGGCTGTTGAACGGCAGGTGCATGCGCCTGTGCCGCCTGCTTCGCCTGCTTTTTCCTCGCCCCGCTCATTGGCCTCCCCCTTCGAGCATCGCATTGTCGGTGTCGACCGTGCAGCGGCCCGCAATGGTCTCCACCCGGTTCTGCAACGCATCGTTCCGATCGCCGGCATAGATGCCTTCGATGACGCCTTCACGCTCCAGAGTGTCGAGCATGCAGGCACAATAGCGCGCGCAGAACGCGCTGTCGCGCTGCTCGTTGCAGGACGCCTCGCAGGATTGGATGAAACGCACTTCCCGCGGTGCTTCAATGGCTGGAAAAAATTGCGAAAACAACCAGATGCAGGTGATCAGCACAGGCTGGTGGATGAGATAGACGGCGAGACTGTGTCTTCCGCCGAAGATGAGCGGCCAGGCCAATTTCGGCGCCTTGAGCCTGGACAGCTTCGCGAAAAGCCCGGTCCGCTCGGCGATCCTGGCCACCGCGATGCCGGCGAGAACGGCGGCGAACCAGGGGAAGACAGGCACGAAGTCGTTCGAGCGCGGGCGGTTCTCGGACAGTCCCGTCCACCACCACCAGGGATCGTCGAAAAAGGTCGAGCGCAGATAGTGCGGTGCTGCGACCACCGCTGCGGCGACGATCAGCGTCAACACCGCCGGCAGCCGCAGGAAAGCGAGACCGAGCACGCTTGCCAGCGCGATCTGATGCAATATGCCGAAGAAGATGAAGCCGTCCGGCACGGCGATATAGGTGGCGACCGAGATCGCCAGCGCGGCGCCGGCCACCATAGCCAGCCGCCGCCAGTAGCCGCGCCAGCGGATGCTTTTCGCATGGCCGAGAAAAAGGCTGACGCCGACCAGGAAGAGGAAGCTCGAGGCAATGCAGCGCGCGAAAAGCTTCCAGCCGCCCACCGCCGTCATCGATGCCGGCACATAGCCGAAGAACTCGAGGTCCCAGGCGAAATGATAGATCGCCATGGCGACCAGAGCCGCGCCGCGGGCGATGTCGATGGCGTCGATGCGCCCCCTGGGTTGCGGCTGGTTCGTCACGTCCGATTCCGGAATCTGGATACCACCGTTAGCATGGCTGCGAGAGTGACGGCAAAGCGGCGTTTGCCGTCCGCCAAAGGCGAATAATTTAGTCCAGATACCGCCAAACGATAGCCAATCCGCTTTTGCGCCACCGGCAGGTCGCTTTCCTGCTATCTACCCGCGCGGCCGCCTGACAACTCTGCGCGGCGCGCATCTTTCTTTCTGGTTCCATGGCCACCCAGGTCCGGCATCCCATCTGGTTCTTCGCCGTCCGGCCTGCCGGCGCCCGCACCTTTGCAACGCTCTACAGCCTCGAATCCTTCGCTCGCGCCGCGATCTCCTCCGTCATACCCATCCAGGCCTACGAGATCCTCCGGAACGAGCAGGGCGTTTCGATCCTCTACACCATCGTCGCACTGCTCGGGCTGTCCGTAACCCTCTTCATGCCGATGCTGATCGAGCGTTTTTCGCGCCGATGGATGTATACGGCGGGGGTGCTTTCGCTGATGCTCGGATCGTTGCTCTTCGTCACCGACACGCTGGCCGGGCAGGTGCTGGGCATGCTGGCGAGGGTGATGGGCGCCAGCATGCTTGCCATCACCCTCAACCTCTACATCATGGACCACATCCGCAAGGCCGAGGTCATGCAGGCCGAATCGCTGCGCATGGCCTGGTCGATGCTGGGCTGGACCGCCGGCCCGACGCTCGGCGTCATCCTCTATGCGCGCTATGGCGTGCTTGCGCCGAACCTCGTCGTCATAGGCTTCGCCAGCGTGCTTCTCGTCATGTTCTGGCGCTACCGGCTCTCCGACAATCCGCTGATCCGGCCGGGCCGGACCCGCGCCTCGAATCCGCTCGCCAATATCGGCCGTTTCGCCGGGCAACCGCGGCTCAGGCTCGCCTGGACCATCGCCTTTGGCCGCTCCTGCTTCTGGACGACATTTTTCGTCTATGCGCCGCTGCTCATGGTCGTCACCGGCCAGGGCAGCCTCGCCGGGGGCCTGCTGGTGTCGGCCGGCAACGCGCTGCTTTTCCTGGCCGTCTATTGGGGCAGGGCGGGCAGGAAATACGGCGCGCGCAACATCATGACGCTTGCGTTCCTCGCCATGGCGGCCACGCTGGTTGCGGCGGGT
>JALYWP010000020.1 GCA_030852655.1 Pseudomonadota bacterium
TATGCTGCATGTAGAAGGAGGTCTTGCCCTGCCGCTGCGCCATCAGCATGCGGGCATCGAAAGCGCGCAGCGTCATCATGTGCCGCAGGCCTTCCGCTAGTTCCTCGTCGGTCAGCGTGCCGGCCCACTCGCCGACGGCCTCGCCGTCGCGGTTGAGGACGCGGATGATGGAATAGGCGAGATCGCGGATCTCCTTCGGATCGACATCCACGGGAGGACGCGGGACCGAGCCGGCCCTGGGAATGGGGACGTTGGAGAAGTCGGGGGTTCCGCCTGGCCTGACTTCCGGCTCCGGGACATGGAACTTAAGAACGGCGTCGCCTGCCATCGATCAGTCCTCCTCACGGTTTGGCCGACGAGGACGTCGTCGCCATCAGGTCATATGGTGCGCGCCGCCCGCGCAGGCGAGCACCATATGCCCTTCGCCGTCACAGCGCCTGAAATTTCCGGCCGCTTGTCACCCGCGGGAGGCTGCTGACGCTGGATCATCGATTTCTGGGCGCCGCCTGTGGACATAGCTGCCTTAATCACCCAATCTGGCGATTGTGGGAAAAAAGCGCCGCAAAGGCGCCTCGGGCATTGAGTGCGTATGACCAAGGCATGGACACTATACGATCCGCGGCTGGGGTGGATCCTGGTAGCGCCCGTGCTGCTGCTCCTGATCTTCTTCCTGGTGCTTCCGATCGCCGTCATGGCGGTCTACACCTTCTTCACCTTCGTTACGGCGGGTGTCGAGACAAGCGCGCTGACCTTCGCGAACTGGCACGAATTCCTGACGGACACCTACTATCACGGCTTCCTGTTCAAGACGCTGCGGGTCGGCGCGATGACGGCGCTCATTTGCGGGATACTCGGCTATTTCCCGGCCTATTTCATCTGGGCGACGACCTTCAAGCACAAATGGCTGCTGCTGCTGCTCCTGATCGTGCCGTTCTGGATCAGTTTCACCATCCGCACCTTTTCCTGGATCCACATCCTCGGCGAACAGGGGCTCATAAACGTCACGCTGCTCAAGCTCGGCCTGATCGACCAGCCCATGCAGATGCTTTACACGGAAGGTGCGGTGATCATGGGGCTGCTGCATTTCCTGCTGCCCTACATGATCCTCAACGTCTATGTGAGCCTCGAGAGCATCGACCGGACGCTGATTGCCGCGGCCCGCTCGATGGGCTGCACCAGCGCGCAGGCGTTCCGCGAGGTTACGCTGCCGCTTTCGCTGCCGGGTCTCGCCGCAGGCCTGCTGCTCTGCTTCGTGCTGGCGGCCGGCAGCTACGTGACGCCGCAACTGCTCGGCTCCGGCCGCGACGCGCTGTTCGGAAATCTCATCTACGACACCATCATGGGCCAGTTGAACTGGCCGATGGGCGCCACGCTTTCGATCGTCCTGTTCTTCGTGCTCGGCTGTTTCGCCGCCATGTACACCCGCTACATGGGGATGTCGCAGATCGTCAAAGGATTGGGCGGATGAGCGCTGCGGCACATGGGGACCGGGAAGGACGATGGGGCTGGCGGCTGACCGGCTTCGTCACGCTGTGCGTCTACATCTTCCTGTTCGCGCCGATCATCGCCACCGTCGTCCTGTCGTTCAACGCATCGATGTTCGGCGGCTTCCCAATGACCGGCTTCAGCCTGCGATGGTACGGCAAGCTCTTGGGCAACGAGCAGGTCCTGGCGGCATTCCGGACATCGATGTGGATCGCATTCGTCGTCGCGGCGATCACGACGGCGCTCGGCGTGGTGACCGCCTTCGCACTGGTGCGCTTCGACTTTCCCGGCAAGCAGCTTTTCGGCACGCTGGTCATCCTGCCCGCCCTCGTTCCCGAGACGATCCTGGGCGTCGGTCTTCTCGTCGCAATCAAGGCGATCGACCAGCCTCGCACGCTGCTGCTGCTGGTGCTCGGCCACATCCTGCTCGCCGTTCCCTATGTCGTGCTGATAGCGCAGGCGCGCATGGTGGGCATCCGCAAGGTCTATGAGGAAGCGGCGCTTTCGCTCGGGGCGTCGCGCATGGCGTCGTTCCGGGAGATCACGCTGCCGCTGCTCGTTCCGGCTGTGGTCGCCGGGGCCTTGCTCGCCTTCACCATCTCGTTCGACAACACGTCGGCCAGCCTGTTCTGGCGGCCGGCCGGCGTCGAAACGATGCCCACCCAAATCCTGTCGATGCTGAAAATCTCGATCAGCCCGGAGATCAACGCGCTCGGCACGGTCATGATCCTGGTGACGGTGGGCATTCCACTCGTCGGCGGGATCATACTGCAAGGCTTCACAAGGTTGCGAAGACGTGGAAAACCAGAGGAGAAAACACGATGAAAATGTCTAACACCAAGCGACTTGAAAGGCTGCACGAACGCTACGGGAACGGCGATCTCAGCCGCCGCACCTTCCTCGGGCTGACGGCCGCCGCCGCGGCGTCCGCGGGCCTCTCCATGCCCTGGATGGGCCGAGCGCTCGCCGCGGCCACGGAAGTCCGCTTCGACGGCTGGGGCGGTACGGTGCAGGAGGCGATCGACAAATACGCCTTCCAGCCCTACACGGCCAAGACCGGCCTCAAGGTGGTGCAAGGCACGTTCGGCGACGAGAACGAGATCATCACCAAGGTCAAGACGTCGAAGCCCGGCGACTTCCAGGTCGTCCATTCGTCCGGCGTCAACTACTACATCAAATACGTCAATGCGGGCGTGAATTCGGAAATCAACGAAGCCAACATTCCCAACATGGCGAATGTGCTGCAGCCGATGATCGAGCCGTTCCGCAAGCTGACGCCGAAGCTTTCGGCGGTTCCATACGACTACGGCACCACCGGCATCGCATACAACACCACCGTCATCTCCCCGGAGGAGGCGAAGGAAAAAGGTGCGGCGCTGCTTTTCGACAAGAAGTACGCCGGCAAGATCGGCGGCTATGCCGACATGACCACCCGCGTCTGGTACGCCGCGCTGGCCACCGGGCAGGATCCCAACAAGATCGAGGACATGGACGCCGTCTGGGCCAAAGTGCGCGAGCAGCGCGACATCGCCAAGAAGTTCTGGGGTTCCGGCGCCGAACTGATGGATCTGCTGTCCAAGGGCGAGATCGTGGTGACCGACGCCTGGTCCGGACGCGTCGCGACGCTGCAGGATCAGGGTCATCCAATCGGCTATCTCGATCCGGCCGGGTCTTACGCCTGGATGGAGGACATGCTGATCCTCAAGGGCTCGCCGATGGCCGAGTGCGAGGAACTGATCAACTTCATGCTCGAACCGGAGACGTCCATCGCGGTCGCCGAAGGCCAGAGCTATCCGCCGGCGCTCGACCCCAACAAGGTCGAACTCACCGACAAGATCAAGGCGCTTCCGGCCTTCGATCCGACCGGCACGATGGAGGCGCTGACCTTTGCCGACCCGATCTACTGGGCGGACAATGAAGACGCCTGGCAGAAGCAGTGGGACAGGATCTCGAAGGGTGCCTGACCTGTCCACGGATCGTAAATCATCGCCCCGGCCGGCATCGGCCGGGGCCTCGCAGGCCGCCGCGGGCGACGCTCCGGCGGTGGAGTTTCGCGACATCGACATCGCCTACGGAAAATTCGTCGCGGTGCGCGATTTTTCGCTCGCCATCCAGCGCGGCAGCTTCGTGACGCTGCTCGGGCCCTCGGGCTGCGGCAAGACCACCATCCTGCGGTCGATCGCCGGGCTGGTCGACATTTCGAGGGGGCAGATATCGATCGGCGGGCGGCGGGTCGACGACATCCCGATCTACAAGCGCAACATCGGCCTGGTCTTCCAGAGCTACGCGCTGTTCCCGCACAAGACCGTATTCGACAATGTCGCATTCGGCCTGAAGTACCGCGACGTGCCTAAGGCCGACATCGCGCGCAAGGTGGGCCAGGCCTTGGAAATGGTGCGGCTGCCGGGATCCGAGAAGAAATTGCCCTCGCAACTGTCGGGCGGCCAGCAGCAACGCATCGCGCTGGCGCGCGCCATCGTCTTCGAGCCGGAAGTGCTGCTCCTCGACGAACCGCTTTCGGCGCTCGACACCAACATGCGCGAAGAGATGCGCGTCGAGATCAAGAAGATTCAGAAAGAGACCGGAATCACAGCCATCTTCGTCACGCACGACCAGGAAGAGGCCTTGTCGATGTCAGATCAGATCGTGGTCATGAACGCCGGGGCAATGGAACAGATCGGGTCGCCGGAGGAGGTCTACGAGACGCCGGCCACCGCCTTCGTCGCGGATTTCCTCGGCAAGGCAAACATGCTCGCCGGAACCGTGACCGCTGCCGACGCAGGAACGGCAACCATCGCGCTCGCGGCCGGCCAGACGGTCACGGTCGCCGCGCCGAAGGCGCTTGCCGAAGGCGCTGCCGTCACCGTCGTGGTCCGGCCGCAGAAACTGTCGGTCGGCCCGGTGGCGACGGCCAACCGGCTGGCCGGCACGGTCACGTCCACTTCCTATCTCGGCGGCAGCGCCATCTACGAGATCGACATAGGCAGCAGGACGGTGATCCGCGCCGACACGCAGATCAACGGCCCGGTCGCGCGGGAAGGCGAGGCCCTCGAAATCGGCTTCGATCCTGCCGCCTGCGTGCTGCTGGACGCCGACGGAATGCGCATAGGCTGAAACTCCGGCGGGCTTCGGGCGGACGATCAGTCGAAATCGTCGACGGGCTCGGCCTCGACATGTCCACGGCAGCAATAGGCAACCGGCCCGGACATGGTGGCCATGTCGTCGTGAATCGCGATGGTCAAAGCGCCGGCCGGCAGATGCACGGTGAAGCGATCGCTGTCGGAAAGGCCCTTGCGGCGCGCCGCGAAGGCCGCGACGCAAGCACCGGTTCCGCAAGCCTGGGTGGCGATGCCAGGACGCTCCCACACCGCAAGGCGTATCGTCTGGCTATCGACCAGTTCCGCCACACCGACATTGATCCCCTCCGGGAAAAGCGGATCGTCATGGATGGGGGCTGCGAAGCGGGCCAGGTCGACGCTGGCGAGGCTGTCGACGAAGAAGACGATGTGCGGGTTGCCGATCCACAGGCCGACACCGTGGCGAAGCGGGCCGCTCTCCACCGGCATGTCGAACATGTCGACTTCGCGCGAAAGCGGAAAATCCCGCCAGTCCCAGCCGATGGGCCCAAGCTCGACGCTGACCTCCATAGGCCCGGACCGGCGGCATTTCAGCAACCCTGCCCGGGTCTCCAGCATGAGTTCGGTCGCCCCGGTCTCCTCGAACAGCAGGTGCGCCACGCAGCGGGTAGCGTTGCCGCAGGCCGAAACCTCGCGGCCGTCTATGTTGAATATCCGCATCGCGGCACGAGCGCCGCTCGCCGCCGCCTGCTGCGAAGGCGGCTCGATGGTGAGCAACTGATCGCCGCCGACGCCTATCTGGGGGTCGCAAATCCGCACGATGTCTCGCGTGCGGAAGGCGCGGCGATCGGACCGCCTGTCGAAGATGACGAAATGGTTGCGCAGGCCGTGCATCTTGACGAACGGCCGCTCGGCGGACGCCTCCCGAAACCGGTTTCCACTTTCGGGCGACATGCTTCAGTTCCCGGCGCTTTCCATCCGGCGGGTCGCTATCGCCTTGTCGATCCAGCCGATCTCCATCTCCGGAACGGAGGACAGCAGCAGGTCCGTGTAGGCATCGAAAGGCGGTGCAAGGACCTCGCTCTTGGGACCGTAGCGCACCACTTCGCCACGATACATGACGGCGATGGAATCGGCGATTGACTTCACCGTCGCCAGGTCATGCGTGATGAAGAGATAGGCGACCCCCTCCTCGGCCTGCAATTCGAGCAGGAGTTTCAATATCCCGTTCGCAACGAGCGGATCGAGCGCCGAGGTGACCTCGTCGCAGATGATCAGCTTCGGCTTGGCTGCCAGCGCGCGGGCGATGCAGACACGCTGCTTCTGCCCGCCCGAGAGCTCGGCCGGGTAGCGGTCGGCGAAACCCTTGCCCATCTCGATCTTGTCCAGCAGTTCGGCGACGCGGCGATCGCGTTCCGCCCCTTTCATGCCGAAGTAGAACTCCAGCGGACGGCCGATGATGGTGGAGATCGGCTGCCGCGGATTCATCGCCACGTCGGCCATCTGGTAGACCATCTGCAACTGGCGAAGGTCTTCCTTGCTCCTTGCGGAAAGCGCGTTCGACAGCACCTTTCCGCCGAAGCTTATCGACCCTTCCATGGGCGGCAGCAGCCCGGTGATGGCGCGCGCGAGCGTCGACTTGCCCGAGCCGGATTCGCCGACGACCGCCAGCGTCTGGCCGGAATGGATGTCGACCGAGACGTTCTTCAGCACCTTGACGCCGCCGCCCCCATAAGCGGCCGTGACGTTCTTCACCGAGAGGAAAGGCGTGTCGGCGGGCGTCTTTTCCTGGTGCTCGATCTCGTGCACCGACACCAGCGCATTGGTGTATTCCTGGCGCGGTTCCTTGATGATCTGCCTGGTACCGCCCCATTCGACCAGGCGCCCGTGCCTGAGCACCATGATCTCGTCGGCGACCTGCGCCACGACGGCAAGATCGTGGGTGATGTAGAGAGCGGCGACGCCGGTATCGCGGATCGCGTCGCGGATCGCCGCCAGCACGTCGATCTGCGTGGTCACGTCGAGCGCGGTAGTCGGTTCGTCGAAGACTATGAGGTCCGGCTCGGAACAGAGCGCCATCGCCGTCATCACGCGCTGCAACTGTCCGCCGGACACCTGGTGCGGATAGCGCTTGCCGATGTTGTCGGGATCGGGCAGGCCAAGCTTGCGGAAGAGTTCGACAGCCCGCTTTTCGGCGGCCGCGCGCCTTGCCGTGCCGTGCAGAAGCGAAGCTTCCACCACCTGATCCATCAGTTGATGGGCGGGATTGAAGGCGGCCGCCGCGGATTGCGCCACATAGCAGACCTCCTTGCCGCGAATCCTGCGGATGCCGGAACGGCCGCTCTTGAGGATGTCGCGGCCGTTGAGGATGATCTCGCCGCCAGTGATACGCACGCCGCCACGGCCATAGGCCATAGATGCGAGGCCGATCGTCGATTTGCCGGCGCCGGATTCGCCGATCAGTCCCAGCACCTTGCCGCGCTCCAGCGTCAGCGACACGTCATGGACCAGCGTCAGGTTCTTCGGAGGCTCGCCGGGCGGATAGACCGTCGCCTCGATCCTCAGGTTGCGGATGTCGAGCAGTCGCCCGGACTTGCTCTGGGTTGCGCCCTCAGGCATTGCCGCGCCCTCCCTTGAGGTCCGTGGTCCGGTTCAGGATCCAGTCGGCAACCAGGTTGACCGAAATCGCCAGCGCGGCGATGGCGCCTGCCGGGATAAGCGCGGCCGGAATGCCGAACACGATGCCGTCCTTGTTTTCCTTCACCATGCCGCCCCAGTCGGCGGATGGCGGCTGGACGCCGAGCCCGAGGAAGGAGAGTGCCGAAAGGAAAAGCACGGCGTAGATGAAACGCAGGCCAAGCTCGGAAACGAGCGGCGACAGCGCGTTGGGCAGTATCTCGCGGAAGATGATCCAGCCCCGGCCCTCGCCGCGCAGCTTGGCGGCCTCGACGAAATCCATGACGTTGATGTCGACGGCAACCGCGCGCGACAGCCGGTAGACGCGCGTGGAATCCAGGATGCCCATGACGAGGATGAGGGTGACGATATTGGCCGGCAGCACCGACAACACGACCAGTGCGAAGATCAGCGTCGGGATCGACATCAGAAGGTCGACGAAGCGCGACATCAGCGTATCGAACCAGCCGCCGACGACAGCGGCCGTGAAGCCGAGAATGGAGCCCAGGGAAAAGGCAAGCGCGGTCGCCAGCACCGCGATCAAGATCGTGATGCGCGCGCCGTAGATCATGCGCGACAGCAGGTCACGTCCGAGATTGTCGGTGCCGAGAAGATGCGTCGAGGACATCGGCCCCCACACGTCGCCGACAATCTCGCCGTTGCCGAATGGCGCCAGCCAGGGCGCAAAAACGGCGCAGATCAGGAACAGAAGGGTGAAGACGAGGCCGATCCAGGCGCCGAGAGGGATGCGCTTGATGTTTAGCATGGGCGCGTCCTATTTCGGATGCCTGAGGCGGGGATTGGCGGCTATCGCGGCTATGTCGGCGACCATGTTCAGAAGGATGTAGACGGCGGCGAAGATCAGCCCAACCGCCTGCACGACCGGCACGTCGCGCTTGGTCACATGGTCGACCAGATATTGTCCCATGCCCGGATAGACGAAGATGACCTCGATCACGACGACGCCGACGATCAGATAGGCAAGGTTCAACATGACGACGTTGACGACCGGCGCGACGGCGTTCGGAAAGGCATGCTTGCGGATGACGTCGAGCGGCCTCAACCCCTTGAGTTCCGCGGTCTCGATATAGGCCGACTGCATGACGTTGAGGATCGCCGCGCGCGTCATGCGCATCATGTGGGCAAGCACGACCAGCGTGAGGGCCGTCGCCGGCAGGGCCACCGCATAAAGCCGGTCGATGAAGGACATGCCGTCGAACACGGTCGAAATCGCCGGGAAGAACTGCCATTTGACCGCGAAAAAGAAGACAAGCAGGTAGCCGATGAAGAACTCCGGAAAGGACGTCGACGCCAGCGCGAAGGCCGAGATCGCCTTGTCGATCGGGCCGTTGCGGTAGCGGACGGCGAGCAGTCCCAAAAGGATCGCCAGCGGGACGGCAATGATCGCCGCGGTGGCGGCGAGGAACAGGGTGTTGGCCAGCCGGCCGCCGATGGAACTGGCGATATCCTGGCCGCTGGTCAGCGCGGTGCCGAGGTCGCCGGCGAGGACACCGCCGAGCCAGCGAAAATAGCGCAGATAGGCAGGATCGTTCAGGCCGAGTTCCTCGCGCAGCGCGGCCAGCGCCTTGGGGGTCGCCGTCTGGCCGAGGATAGACTGGGCGACGTCGCCGGGCAGTATCTCCGTGCCGACGAAGATCAGCACGGAAACGGCGAACAGAAGCACGAGACCCAGCGCCAGGCGCTGCAGTATCAACTTCAGGATCGGAGATGACATGAAGACCTGCCGCGAATCTCTGCTGCGTGAATTCTGTGGAGAAGGTCGAGAAGCCCGAGGGAGAGGAGGGGCAGGCTCTCAGGCCCGCCCGTCCCATGCCTCAATCAGGCCTCGAGCCAGCAGAGCGACAGCGCGTAGCCGTTGCACATTTCCTGGGCGGGGTTGGAGACCCACCCCTGCACACCCTGGCCGCTGGCGTCGATGTACTGGTTGAAGAACGGCACGATCAGGCCGCCTTCGTCACGCATCATGATCGCCATGTCGCGATAGATGGACTTGCGCTTCGCCTCGTCGAGTTCGCCTCGCGCGGCGATGATCATGCTGTCGAACTCAGGCCGTTTCCAGCGCGTGTCGTTCCAGTCGGCCGTCGAGATGTAGGCCGTGGAGTACATCTGGTCCTGCGTCGGCCTGCCGCCCCAGTAGGAGAACGAGAAGGGCTGCTTGTTCCAGACTTCCGACCAGTAGCCGTCGCCCGGCTCGCGCTTGATCTCGATGGTGATGCCGGCCTTGGCGGCGCTCTGCTGGTAGAGCTGCGCGGCATCCACCGCACCGGGGAAGGCAACGTCGGACGTGCGCAGCAGGATCGAACCGGAGTGACCTGACTTCTTGTAGAATTCCGCCGCCTTCTCCGGATCGAACTTGCGCTGCTCGATGTCGGTGGAGAACAGCGGATAGGCTTCGTTGATCGGGAAGTCGTTGCCGACGGAGCCGTAGCCGCGCAGGATCGTCTCCAGCATCTCCTCGCGGTCCATCGCGAGCTTCAGCGCCATTCTCAGATCGTTGTTGTCGAAGGGCGCGGTGTCGCAGAACATGTTGGCGGGGTAGAAGCCGCGGCCCGAGACCGGCTGGATCGTGACGCCGGGAACCCGCTTGATGAGGTCGACGATCTTCGGTTCGACGCGGTTGATCATGTTGACCTGACCGCCCTGCAGCGCGGCGGTGCGGGCCGTGGGATCGTTGATGACGATGATCTCGATCTGGTCGGCGTGGCCGACCTTGTCGCCCTGCCAGTAATTGGCGAATCTTTCGCCGCCATGTCTTACGCCGGGCTCGTTGACGGTCACCTTGTAGGGGCCGGCGCCGATACCCGCATTGGGGTCGTCCTTGCCGCCATTTGGCTGGATGACGAGATGGTAGTCCGCCATCAGATAGGGGAAGTCGGCATTCGCCTCCTTCAGCGTGACGATCGCCTCATCGCCGCTGGCCTTTATCGACTCGATACCGGCGAGGATGCCGAGTGCGGCAGATTTCGAACTTTCATCCGCATGGCGCTCGAGCGTTGCGGCCACGTCTTCGGCCGTGACTGTCTTGCCGTTGTGGAATTCGACGTCCTTGCGGACCTTGATCGTCCAGGTCTTCGCATCAGGCGTCGAGCCGATCGACTCCGCGATCCGGTATTGGAGGCTGCCGTCAACCTCCTGGTCGACCAGCAATTCGCCCCATGCCTTGCCGAAGCTGAAGGTGACCTGGCTAAGGTTCAGCGCGGGATCGAGCACGTTGGAGGATTCGCCGCCCTGGAGGCCGGCCTTCAGGATACCGCCCTTCACTGGTCCCGCAGCCAAGGCAGCGTTTGCCAGCATAGTGTTTGCCATTGCAGCCGACACGCCGACCGCGGCTGCCCGGCCAAGGAAGTCTCGCCGGTTCAGCCGCCCCTTCGAGACGGCTTCGGCCAGAAAATTCAGTTCACTCGACATTGTGCGTTCCTCTCTTTGTCAGTTGCATTTTTCCCGATACTGACCGCAACGGGGCGTCAGAAACAAGACGATTTGCGACATCGGCAGGCCTAATCGCACCGGCACGCTGGACCAATAGGATTTTCGTTCCCCGATGGCTGCCCACGCCAGCCGCCCACCCTGAATCGCCGTCGGCAGCAACATCGCGTGATGCGGCCGGATAGTCCAGCTTTCGCTTTGCGAATATCGCCGTGGCCTGATCTCGGAACGCCGCCGCCGCGCTGGCAAGCCTTCATCT
>JALYWP010000031.1 GCA_030852655.1 Pseudomonadota bacterium
GAACGGACGGGGACAGAAATCGCCGGCGGGGCGCGGGGTTCGCGCCACGTACTAAATTATTGAGAGGCTCGGCCCCGTGCCCCGCTTCCCGACTTCTGCTC
Organism: Pseudomonadota bacterium; assembly: GCA_030852655.1. Taxonomy (GTDB): domain Bacteria; phylum Pseudomonadota; class Alphaproteobacteria; order Rhizobiales; family Rhizobiaceae; genus Mesorhizobium_K. Next base: position 102 of record JALYWP010000031.1, read on the forward strand.
CCGCGGCGAGCAGCGTTCTTTGACAAAGGCCAGACTGCGAAAGCAGGGCGTGGCAACGGCCACGCATGCCGCAAGCTCCATTGGCTGTAGCAGCCGGGCGTCGCGCCCGACGGCGCAAGCGAGGGCCGGTGCTATCCCGCCAGCACCGCCGCGCCGATGCGGCCGATGTCGCCGTCCTCTTCGTCGGTCGCGCCCGATACGCCGACCGCGCCGATGATTTCGTCGCCGGATTTCAACAGCACGCCGCCATCGAGCGGGACGCCGTTGGGGATGCAGAGCAGCGCGAAGCGGCCCTGGCCCTCGACGACATCCTGGAAGGCCTTGGTCGGGCGCTTGAACAGGACGGCGGTGCGCGCCTTGAGGATTGCGATCTCGACGGCGCCCACATGCGCACCGTCGTCGCGGTGGAGCAGCACCAGATGGCCGCCATCGTCGACGATGGCGATGACCAGCTTGAGCCTGTCCTTCCTGGCCGCTTCCTCGCAGGTGGCGGCGATCGCCTTGGCGGCTTCGATGGTGAGGGCGGTCTTGGTCGCGAGCATGGTTTTCTCCAGTGAACAGTCAGAGCGAGACGCCCAGCGCCTGCATCCAGGCGAGGCCCTTGTCGGTGTTGGCGCGCGGCTTGTATTCGCAGCCCGTCCAGCCGGCGTAGCCGAGCCTCTCCAGCGCCGCGAAGATCGCGCCGTAGGCGATCTCGCCCTCGTCGGGTTCGGCGCGGCTCGGCACCGCGGCGATCTGGACATGGCCGATGTCGGCGACATGCCGTTCGAGCCGCTTGGTCACGTCGCCCTCGCTGACGCCGACATGATAGACGTCGAACATGATCTTCAGGTTCGGCGCGCCGACCGTCCGGATGATGTCGGCGGCCTCGCCGATGGTGGAATAGAAATAGCCCGGTTTGTCGCGCTGGTTGATCGGCTCGAGCAGCAGCGTGAGGTCGGGCGCCGCCTTCGTCGCGAAGGCGAGATTGTCGACGAAGACCTCCTTCGCCTGGACCCTGTGATCGGGTGCGACGACGCCAGCCATGACATGCACTGCCGACGCGCCGGCAGCACGCGCATAGTCGGCGGATTGCTCAAACGTCTCGCGGAATTCGGCCTCGCGCCCGGCCTGCGCGCCGAGCCCGAAATCGCCATTGTCGGCATTGCCGAGCGGCGTGTTGATGCCGAGCAGCACGACGCCACGGTCGGCGCAGCGCTGCCTGATCTCGCCGGCCGGAGTGGCGTAGGGCCAGTGCAGCTCGACCGCCTTGAAGCCAGCGGTTGCGGCCGCGCCGATGCGATCGAGCAGTGGACGATCCGGCCACAGGAAGCCGAGATTGGCGGAGAATTTCGGCATGCTCATTTCAGCTTGAACGTCTTGTTGAGGTCGGCGATCGCGTCGGGCGCGAGGTGGCGGACCTTCATGCTGCGCAGGATGATGGCGAGCTTCGCCGCCTCTTCCAGTTCCTCTATGGCAAAGACCGCCGCATCGAGCGATGCGCCGGCGACCACCGGTCCGTGGTTTTCGAGGAGCACGGCCGGATGATTTGCGGCCAGTGCATCGATCATCGGCTTCACGTCCGCCGAACCCGGCCGCGTGTAGGGAACGATAGGCACCTGGCCGACACGCATCACCACATAGGGCGTGATCGGCGGGATAGCATCCTTCGGATCTGTGTCGGAGAGGCACGAAATCGCCGTGGCATAAGTCGAATGCAGATGTACAACCGCGCGCGCCGCCCGCCGCTGGTCGTAGAAGCCGAAATGCAGCGGCAGTTCCTTGGTCGGCGCGTCGCCGGAGACATGCTTGCCCGAAGCGTCGAGCCTGGAGAGTCGGTCAGCGTCCAGGAATCCGAGGCAGGAATTGGTCGGCGTGAACAAAAAACCGTCGTCGAGCCTGACCGACATGTTGCCGGAGGAACCGGCGGTCAGCCCGCGCTCGAACAGCGACCTGCCCCATTTGACAAGATTGTTGCGGATTGCCTGCTCGCTCATGCCGTTCCGATCCTGTCCACCGCCTTCTCGAAAAAATCGTCGGCGCCGAAATTGCCGCTCTTCAGCGCCAGGCCGAGCGGCCCGTTTCGCTCGGCGACCAGTGCCGGAACGCCGGGGTCGATCTCCTCGCCGATGCTCATGCTGGTGATGCCGAGCGCCTCAACCACCGCGCCCGAAGTCTCGCCGCCGCCCACCACGACACGGCGCACGCCGGAATCGACCAGCCTGCGCACGAGGCCGGCAAAGAAGTGCTCGACCCTTGCCGCGATTTCCTCGCGTCCGAAGTTCTGCTGCGCAGCTGCAACGGATCCGGGATCGGCCGTGGAATATACGATCGGCGCAGCGTCGTTCTGGTCGTCGACCCATTCCATCGCCTTGTCGACGCTGATGGCGCCGCCCATAAGCGCGGCCGGATCGAGCGCCAGCCCGGGATGCGACCGGAGATGCATGGCGACCTGCCGTTGCGAGGCGGTCGAACAGGAGCCGGAGAGAACCACCGCGGGGCCTTTTGCGACGGGCTCCGCCCCGGTAGTTCCCGCCAGCCTGCCGGCGCGCCGAAAGTTCTCCGGCAGGCCGAGCGCGATGCCGGAGCCGCCGGTGACCAGCCTGTGGCCAGCGAGTGCGGCGCCAAGCGCCACCAGATCGCTGTCGGCGACCGCATCGGTGACGACCAGCCGCACGCCCTTGCTGCGCTGCGCTTCGAAGGCCTCGGCCAGCGCGTCCAGGCCGGCGCGCACCGTGTCCAGCGGGATCAGCCCTACCTCGCCCCTGGTCTGCAGGCCGAGCCAACGGCGGATGTCCGGATCGGTCATGGGGGTCAGCGGATGCGTCTCCATGCCGGACTCCGAAAGGAGTTTGTCGCCGACGAACAAATGGCCCATGAAGAGCCGCCGGCCTGTCGCAGGAAAGACCGGGCAGACGACGGCGAGATCGGCGTCCAGACGGTCGAGCAGGGCTTCCGCGACCGGCCCGATATTGCCTTCTGGCGTGGAGTCGAAGGTCGAGCAGTATTTGAAGAGGAACTGTTCGCAGCCCTGCCTCTTTAGCCAGTCGGCCGCTTCCAGCGACTGGCGCACCGCCTCCGCGGCCGGGATGGAACGGGTCTTCAGCGCGACCACGCCGGCCTCGCAGTGGGCTGGGGCGCTGGTTTCCGGTACGCCGACAAACTGGGTCGTCGCCATGCCGCCTTTGGCCAGCGTGTTGGCAAGGTCGCTGGCGCCTGTAAAGTCGTCGGCTATCGCACCGAGAAGCATGAAACCTCGCGCTATGCCGGCAAAGCGTCGCCGAGTTCATCCTCGATATGCACGCGGATGATCTCGTCGAAGGATTTCTCCGCCTGGAAGCCGAGGGCTGCCGCGCGCTTGGCGTCGAAGCTCTGCGGCCAGCCGGCGATGATGCTGGCGACGGCGGGATTGGGCTCGCGGCGAATGAGTTTCACAGCCTTCTCGCCGGCCACGCGGCGCAGCGCCTCGATCTCGTCGCCGACGGTCGCGGCGAGGCCGGGCATGGTCAGCGAGCGGCGGCTGCCGAGCGGCGCGGTATCGATCTCGGCGGCATGCAACAGGAAGTTCGTCGCCGCGCGCGGGCTGGCGAACCAGTGTTTCACGCTTTCCTCGACAGGCAGCACGGCTTCCTCGCCGATCAGCGGCTCGCGCAGGATAGAGGAGAAGAAGCCGGACGCGGCCTTGTTGGGCTTGCCGGGGCGGATCGAGATGGTCGGCAGACGGATGCCGATGCCGTCGAACAAGCCGCGCCGCGAATAGTCGGCCAGCAGCAATTCGCCGATCGCCTTCTGCGTGCCGTAGCTGGTCAGGGGGGTCAGGAAATACGTGTCGTCGATGGTCTCGGGCAGCGGCTCGCCATAGACGACGATGGAGGAGGTGAAGATCACCTTCGGCGCGTAGGGCTCCTTCAATCCCTCCAGCCGGATCGCCTCGAACAGCGAGCGCGTACCGTCGAGATTGACGCGGTAGCCTTTCTCGAAATCGGCTTCAGCCTCGCCCGAGACGATGGCGGCGAGGTGAAAGATCAGGTCTGGCCGCGCGGCGATCAGCTTGCCCGCCACGCCCTCGTCGGAGAGGTCCGCCGCCACCGTCTCTACCTTGCCGGAAAATGTCGGCATCTCGGGCGCGACGATGTCGGCCAGCGTCAGGCGGTCGATCGGCCTCCCGCGCAGATTTTCCCGCGCAATGAGCGCAGCCACCAGCTTGCGCCCGATCATGCCAGCGGCGCCGATGACCAGTATGTGCATTCAGGCGGTTTCCTTCTCGCTGCCGGGTTGGACCGGCCGGGCGGCAAGCGTCGCGGCAGTTACGTCACCGTCGCCGGTGTCCACCGCGCGGCTGGTGTCATGGATGCGCAGGATGTGGTTGGCAAAAGCCGCCGACACGGCTTCCGGATTGCGCATCTTCAGCGCGTTTACGATGAAGCGATGGTCCTCGAGGCTTTTCTCGATCGCGCCGGGTTTGCCCATGGCGATGCGGCGATGGTCGAGCATGTAGGTGTAGAGGTCGACCACGAAGTCGGCGAGCAGCCTGTTGCTGGAAGCATGGTAGATCGTAAGGTGGAATTCGCGATCGCAGATCAGGAACCGGACGGGATCGTTGCAGGCCGCCTGCTGGGCGACGATGGAATCCTCCAACCGCCTGATGTCCTCGGCACTGAGGTTGCGCGCCGCGTCCGCCACCACCGATGTTTCGACGAGCAGGCGGGCCGCATGCACCGCGTCGAGCGAATAGCCGTTGATCGAGGCCGGGTTGGTCACGCCGATCCTCTGCGCGCCGACTTCCACATTGACGTTGGCGATGCGGGTACGCGCGCCCTGCGAGACCTGGACGATGCCTTCGCCGGCAAGCCGCTGCACGGCGCCGCGCACGGTCTCGCGGCTCACCATCAGCATGGTGGCGAGTTCGCGTTCGCCGGGGAGTTCATCGCCAACCTGCAGAATGCCGGACGCGATCATCGAGATGATCTTGTCGCGGATCATCTCCTTGGCCGTCTGCTTGTGGATCGCTTCATGGAGCGGCGAAAGGGGGATCGCCATTACTGTTCACCGGCAACTGGACTGTTAAGTAGTCCAGTTAGCGCATTCTATAGCGCATGTCACGGGCTTTATCGGCGATCCTCAAATTTAACCGGAAAAGCGCGGCCTTCGATGCATTCGGCCGGCCTTGGCGCCAGGCGTGCGGGCTGCCGTCCTGGTGCAGCGTCATGCCCGAGCACGGGCTCTGCTCCCGTTTGCGGCGGTGCGACCGCAACGCGTGGCGGTCCACCAGCCCGGCAGCGTGCAACTGCGTCTTGATGAAGGTGTAGCGCGAGCTGAAATGGTAATCGCGCAGTAGATGCTCGTGGAAATGCTTCACGTTCCAGCCAGTTAGCGATGCCGGTAAAGCTCCGGCATCCCCTCGATCGCTTCCGCGGAACCCGACGCGTCGAAAGCATGCCAAGACGACGGTCGACCAGCCGGCCTCGCCCAACTCCTCATAACGGTAGCGGCGGAACTGCCGCTCCGACATCCCAACAACCCGCGTGGCATCGAACGATCGCCGCCATTACAGCGGCCCCAAACGGCCGGGAACTTCCGCATCCCGCGCTCCTGCAGCCACGCTGTCCGTCTCATCCCCGGCCTCCATCCGCCGAGGATCAACCCGGGCAACTCGTGGGCTACCTAACCCGGACAACTCATCTGCTTACGACACGAGCAAAGGCTCGACTTGTACAGCGCGCAAAAAGCAACTAATGCAGCCCGCGTGGGGCCTGTAGCTCAATGGTTAGAGCCGGCGGCTCATAACCGCTTGGTTGGGGGTTCGAGTCCCTCCGGGCCCACCAACATCTAATGATATCAATGGGTTGGAAAGAAATTTGAAAAATCTTTGTCGGCTAACCTATTGATATATATAGGAGGTTGCGGTCACGGTGCGACTGCAACCCCTGTGGGGTCGGATTATTTCCGGCAGTCATGTACAAGCCGCTGCCGCCAGTTTGCGGATATTCGCGGCATGAGGGATAGCAGTTACCGAGTTCGCCCAGAGCTTCTTATTGAAGGCTTCGAATTCGACGCGATCGCCGACCTTCCAATCCTTGGTGCGAATGTCCCAATAGGTGGCGTAGCGGACGCCATTGATGGTGGTCCACTGATTGCCAGCGCCGCCGATCGTGAAATCGATCTTCTCAACTATTCCTGTCATGCGCTTCGTCATCGCCTGTCCTCAATCATCCTTGGCGAAAATGCCTGCGTTCAACCTAAGCGCGTGCTGGAACGCATCCAACTCCCGGTTGTAAAACATCGTCCCTGAAAAGGCGGGGTGTCAGGAAAAATGTTGCGCCTAGCGCTTCGCTCGGCCTAGGCCCATATTGGTCGGGGCAAATATGGGGGCTGGCGTGGGTCAGAAACGTCCGCAGCGTCAATGTATCTTCTGTGGCCGAAAAGGTGTCTCCAAAGAGCACATCTATTCCCAGTGGATCGCTCCCATCCTTCCGGCACAAAAAGCCGCCTACTACAACGAGGACAAGCTCACCACGATTGCCAAGGTTGTCCAACTCGCGCCCGAACTGCGCACCCGACCGGGGAGCGTAACTACCAAGAAGGTGCGGGCTGCATGTGCTGCCTGCAATAACGGTTGGATGAGCCTCAACGAGGAGGCAGCCCGACCTTACCTAACTCCGATGATCAGAGGTGAGCCTATCGCGCTCGATAGCGCATCCCAGGAAATCATCGCCCGATGGATCGCCATGAAAATCATTGTGGCCGAGCATGCTAAACCTGGCCTTGCAGTTACCCCGCAGACCGACCGTACGGCTTTGATGCTGAAGGGGACTGTCCCTGCCTACTTCAATATTTATGCTGCACCTCACCGCGCGGAAAGCGATGTAGGCTTCATGCGGAATGCGCTTACGGTTTCCTTGGACTACTCTGGGCCCAAGCCGCCGCTCGACGGCATGCCGAAAAATTTGCAGCAAGCGACGCTCCTGATCGGTCGCCTATTTATCCAAGTCAACGCAGCAAGACTCGATGATTTCTCAATAGAGGATCGGCTCATTCCAATCCTATACAGTGGCATCAGAATTTGGCCGATTGAGAGGCCCGCGTTCAACTGGTCGGAAACTCGAACACTTACTGCAAACGATGTGTTCAGGATCAGTGGAGCGCTCAACGCACTGGTGTCCCACAGCCAAGTCAAATGGGGTGGCATGGAGGTGCCTGCGAGCTGGGATAGCGGGGCAGAGCCCTGATGATTTCAGATGCGCTTTCCACGGGTTCTAATGGGTGATAATGGGCACTTTGCCTTTCAAACAATTTTCCAACCCGTTGATTTTATTAGGGGTGCAAAGAACCTCCGGGCCCACCATTCAGACTCAGTATTTCGAGGCCCCTCTCCCCCTCACTGGAAAGTGCCGCGTTTTCCGTGGCTTGCGCAGATATCTCGTCCAACGTTTGGATAAATAGTGGCGATTTTGGCGGCGGAGACGCTGATTGGCCAGTCCGTCTCTGCTGGCCTGGTTTGTTTCCAAACGTTTGGGCGGGTGCATCGCCGGGATGGCAGGTTGATGCGGCCAGGCGCGGGTTGAGCAACTCTGACTGCTGTCGCCACGATGCTGGCAGATCGGCAAGTCGGGAGAGTCGCTGCGCTGTCAGGCTGACGGGCTGGGTGCCGGCAAGGATGCTGTCGACAATCGATGGTGAGAGAAAGTCGAGCGGGAGGACGCGACTGACTTCGGAGAGCTCTACGCCCTCGGCGTTGGCGATGTTGGAGAGCGTCTTGCCGCCGCCATCATTGATCGTCGCGTGATAGCGGTGGACCCTGAGGACGAGTTGCACAAGGCCGCCATCGGGCTGGCGATGCTGGTCCGCGGCGTTCGTGACGACCATCCGCACCTCGACCCCGCGGCGTTTGAACGTAATCGGACACTCGATGCCGACGATCGCATCGCTCTGATTTGGTTCAGGGACAGCCAAGTCCGGAAGCAACTCGGTCACGATTGCCGACGCGCCGACTTCGATCGTCAGGCTGCCCCGCTTCAGGAGGACGCGACGCACCAGCTTGCGAACGAGCTCGCGACGCGTATGTCCTGCATTGTGTTGCAAAATGCTGATCAGCAAGATGCTGCGCTCGATAGCTGCCCCGAGACTTGCCGTGGGGCAGAACCTCCGAATCCAGCCAGTGAGTTGCGGGTGATCCTGAAGGATGTGAATCAGGCGGTGCTCAACAGCTGAATCAACTTCCTTTGCCGGCAAACGCCAGCCATCATCAACATTCTTGCGGCCTTCCACGAGTTTCCCGGAGACATAGTAGCGATAGCGCACGCCCTTCTTGTTGGCATGGACGGCTCTGAGCTTCTCTCCTGCCTCGTCATAGAGAATGCCTGTCAGCAGATGGCCATCCTGTTGATTAGAGGGATTTTTGCGAGCGGGGGTCTGATCCTTTGGCAGTCGCTGCACGTCGTCGAATGTTTGGCGATCGATGATCGGCGGATGCTCGCCATCATATATTTTGTCCTTGTGGCGGATACTGCCGGCATAGATCACGTTGGAGAGCAGATGATAGAGATTGCCACGGCCGAAGGGGTGCGTCACCGCGGTCGATCCGTCCTTCCTGACTGTCGTCCCGCCAGCATGGCCATGTGCCGCAGCTTCGTCGACAAGCGCACGCACCGATCTGATCTGTAGATAGCGTTCGAACAGCCAGCGGACGGTGCTGGCTTCTTCAGGATGGACGAGCAGCTTCCGGTTCTCGACCCGGTAGCCAAGCGGCACGACGCCGCCCATCCACATGCCCTTCTTCTTCGAGGCAGCGATCTTGTCGCGGATGCGCTCAGCCGTGACCTCGCGTTCGAACTGGGCAAACGACAACAGCACATTCAGCGTCAGCCTGCCCATCGAGGTTGTGGTGTTGAACTGCTGGGTAACGGAGACAAAGGACGCGCCTGCCTGATCGAATACCTCGACGATCCTGGAGAAGTCGGTCAACGATCGCGTCAGCCTGTCGATCTTGTAGACGACGACCACGTCTTTCTCGATACGCTGATCCAGCGAGATCACGATCATCACTTCGATGTCCTGGCGCCATTGTCGATGCGATAACGACGCACACCGTCCTCGGCGGTTCATTTCCGTGACAGAAGCGGCGCCACCTGTCGGACCGTCAGCACGGCGACGGTCACGACGATCAGGATGACCGAGATTGCGGCGATGGCCGGGTCGATGTTGTCGCGCAGGCCCATCCACATCAGCCGCGGCAAGGTGATGGCGTCGATGCTGGTGATGAACAGCGTCACGCCGATCTCTTCCCATGAAAGCACAAAGGAGAGCAGGGCCGCGGTGACGATGCCGAACCTGATGTTGGGGATGATGATTTGCGTCGCACGGTCCCAGGCGCTCGCGCCAAGGCCGCGTGCGGCAAGGTCGATGCGGCGGTCGACGCGGCTCAGCGCTACCAGGATGAGAACCGTGGCGAACGGCACCGTCATGATCGAATGCGCCATGACGACCCCGAGCCAGGTGTCGTAGCCCAGCCACGGGATCACGTTGGAGAGCGAAGTGAGCAGGAAGTAGAGCGTGATCGCCGAGACCACCGGCGGCACCACCATCGGCAACAGCACGAAGCCGACCAGCAAGGCCGTGAAGCGCGGCTGGAACATCCAGACGCCGAGGCTGAAGCAGAGCGCCAGAAGCGTCGAGAGCGCGCTCGAGACGACGCCGATGCGGATGGACAAGAGGATGCCGTCGATCCATTTCGGCTCCTCGATCAGCGCGCGGTAGTGGCGCAGCGACAGTTCGCCTGACGGCATCGCCAGCATGCGCGACGGCGTGAAGGACACCGGCACGACAGCGAGCAGCGGCATCAGCAGGAACACCGCCACGAGTGCGGCTGCAATCAGCGAGACGGGGCCGGGGCGATAGGTCGGCATCTCCGCTCCCCTACACCAATTGCCTTGGCCGCACGTAGCGGAACACAAGCGCCGTCAACGCGCCGACGAACACCACCAGCACAACGCTGATCGCAGCGCCGAGGCCCCAGTCGGGGCTCTGGAAGATACGCAGCCAGACCAGTTCGGCCACCATCACGCTGCGCCCGCCGCCGAGGATGGCGGGTGTTACGAAGAAGCCGAGCGCGAAAACGAAGACGATCAGCGCGGCGCCGATGATGCCGGACGCCGTCATTGGTACGAAGATCGTCCAGAACGTCCGCGTTCGGCTCGAGCCCAGCCCGCGCGCCGCCAGCAACACGCGGTCGTCGAGGCCGCGCATCGCCGACGCCAGCGGAAACACCGCGAACGGGATGAGGAAATGCGTCATACCGACGATGACGCCGAACTCGTTGCGCACCAGCGTCAGCGGCTCCGAGATGAAGCCGACCGTCAGCAGCCAGCTGTTGACGAGACCGCGGTTGGACAGCAGCGCCAGCCAGCCGAAGGCACGCGTCAGGAGCGATATCCAGAAGGGAATGAGGATGCAAAATTCGGCGATCGTGCGCTGTGCCGGCGTCCCGCGCACCCATATGACCGCGATCGCGTAGGCGGCTACGACCGATGCGATGGTCACCACGATGCAGATGCGCAGGGTCCGGATGAACACGGACTGCACGAGCGGATCGGTGAACACGGTTCCATACTGCCCGAGTCCCGGCTCGGGCAGCGTGAAGCTCCATGTCACGATGCCGAGGAACGGCCAGACATAGGCTGCGGCCAGAAAAAGGAGCAGCGGCGCCGTCAGTAGCGCCGCCCCCTTTCCGTTCGACAGGTGCCGCATCCCCACGCGGGTCAGGCGGAGATGATCTTGGTGTACTCGTCGAGCGCCGGGCCGTAGTTCTCGGCGTACCACTCCATGTTGAGGGCGATCTGTTTCGACATGTTGGCCGGGTCGACGGGGTTGAAGCCCTTCTTGCCGTCGGGGATCAGTGCGTCCGCCGCCGGATTGGCCGGTCCTTGGCCGAGCTTGTCGAACATGACGAGTTGCTTCTCCGGGGCTTGCGCGCTGGCGATGAACTTCATCGCCGCTTCCTTCCCGCCGGGATTGCCCTTCAGCACCGCGAGCGCGCCCGGCGAGATCAGGCCCTGGTCCCAGATGAACTTGATCTGGCCCCCTGAATCCTGGTCGATCAGCGAGGCGCGGGTCGACCAGACGATCGCCATGGAGGCCTCGCCGTTGAGCAGCACGCTCTGGCTCTCCGCGCCGCCGCCCCAATAGGCGATGACGTTGTCCTTGAAGGCGGCGATCTTGTCGTGCGCTCGCTTGAGGTCGAGCGGATAGAGGTCGGCCGGCGCGACGCCGTCGGCGAGCAGCGCGGCTTCCCAACTCGACACGCCCCATTTGTACATCGCGCGCTTGCCGGGGAACTTTTCCACGTCGAAGAAATCGGCCATGCCGGTCGGCGCCGCGTCGCCGAACTTCGCCGAGTCATAGGCGATCACATAGGAGAAGAAATAGGTCGAGGCGGCGTATTCCCAGCCGAATCCCTCACGGAACTTGGATTTGTCGACGATCGTGTAGTCGATCGGCTCGAGCATGCCCTTGGCGCCAAGCGTGATGGCCGAGAACGGATCGACGTCGACAAGGTCCCAGGTCGGCTTGCCGCTCTTGTACTGCGCCTCGATGGCGCCCTCCGTCGGGCCGGAGCCGTCCATCTTCACGACGATGCCGGTCTCCGCGGTGAAGGGCTGGCCGTAGGCTGCGTCGTATGCGGTGATCGCGTCGCCCCCCCAGTTGACCAACACCAGTTCCTTGGCCTGGGCGAAGGCATCGGACGAACGCAAGAGCATCGGCGTACCGGCGAGCACCAGCGCGGAAAGCTGCGTGAACTGCCGGCGCGAGATCTCGCCGCGCGCCGCCCGGTCGATGAGCGATTCCAACGCGTGTTTCTTCGAAATGTTGGTCATCTCAGTTCCCCTTGTTTGTCGTTGGCGTTGAAGATTTCGAAGCGTCGCTATTGTGCGAGCAGCACGCCCCTTTCCGCCGGCCAGGTGAGCCAGACCGAATTTCCTTCCCGCGCCGCGCTTGCGGCGACCTCATTTGGCACGGAAACCGTGAGCCTCGTGCCCTGCTTCGTCAACAGGTCGAGCTTGGTCGCCGCACCGAGATAGGTGGAAGCGGTGGTGGTCGCGGCAATGCCGTTCTCACCGGCAGCCGCTTCGCTCCTGATCGTCATGTATTCCGGCCTGACCGCCAGCACCGCATCGCCCGTCACGCCCTTGCCGTCGCGCACCGTGACCTTACGATCTTCGCACAGGCCCGTCGCGGCGCCGTTTTCCTGGCGCACGTCCTTTAGCGGCAACATGTTGATCTCGCCGAGGAATTCCGCGACGAAACGGTTGGCCGGTCGGTCGTAAACCTCCTGCGGCGTTCCGACCTGCAGCAGTTCTCCGTGGTTGAAGATGGCGATGCGCGAGGCCAGCGCCAGCGCCTCGCTCTGGTCGTGCGTGACGAAGACGAAGGTCGTCCCTGTCTCCTCGTGCAGGCGCTTCATCTCGGCCTGCATCTGGCCGCGCAGGCTCTTGTCGAGCGCCGAGAAGGGCTCGTCGAGAAGCAGCACGCCCGGCTCGAACACCAGCGCCCTCGCCAATGCGACACGCTGCTGCTGGCCGCCCGAGAGCTGCGAGGGAAGCTTCTTCTCATGGCCTGTCAAGCCGACGCGGGCGATCATCTCGGCGACGCGCTGCCTGATCTCGGAAGCCGGGCGCTTGCGCACCTTGAGAGGGAAGGCGATGTTCGCCGCGACGCTCATGTGCGGGAAGAGCGCGTAGCCCTGGAACACCATGCCCGCCGCGCGCAGTTCGGCCGGCTGATCGGTGATGTCGACGCCGTCGCTGAACAGCCGTCCGTCGCTGGGCGGCAGGAAGCCGGCCAGAATCATCAGGAAGGTCGTCTTGCCTGACCCGGAAGGACCAAGCAGGGCCAGAAACTCGCCGCGACCGATGTCGAGCGAGAGATCGTTCAGCGCACGAAACTGACCGAACCTCTTGCCGATCCCGATCGCCTTGATTTCCGCGGCGCGTCCAGGCTGATGCATGCGGCCATCCCTGACTTTCCGTTCAAAATGGTAGGCAGGCTTTCGGAGGGCCGCAATCAAATAGTTTGACCCTTACCGACAAATGTTATTCACCATTGGTGTTCCGGGCGCAGGCTTTTTTCAGGCTCGGCTTCAGCCAGCCTGGATTTCAGCCAGCCGCTGAACGCCTTGGCGATCGGGTGGTCGGTCTTGGCGCGTTCGGCAACCAGGAAGTAGGAGCGCGGCGACTTGATCGCGATGTCGAAGGGTCGTACCAGCCGGCCTTCGTTCAGCGCCTTGCGGCTGGTCAGCTCGTCGCCCATGGCGATGCCCTGGCCGGCGATCGCCGACGAGAAGACGAGGTTCATGTCGGAAAAGACGATGCCGCATTCCGGGTCGGGGTTCTCGACCCCGGTGGCCGCGAACCAGCGCGACCAGTCCTCGAAGTCCCAAAGATGCAGGAGGTTGGCGCGCAGCACGTCCTGCGGTCTGGACAGGCCGCCCAGCCGGTTGAGCAGGCTCGGGCTGCAGAGCGGCGTGAATTCGATCTCGCAAAGCAGCTCGACGGCGTGGTTCGGCCAGTTGCCCAGGCCGAAGGCGATGAACACGTCGGCGTTTGGATTGCTGACATCGTCGAGCCGGGGCGGCGTGAGGATGGTCAGCGCGACGTCGGGATACAGTTCCTGGAATCCGGCGATGTGCGTGCACAGCCAGAGCGAGGCGAAACCCTGCGTGCAAGAGATGCTGAAGGAGCCGCCGACGCCCGTGCTCGCCTGCCGCTCGGCGGCGTCGCCGAGCACGGTCAGCGCCTTCCTGACGTCGAGCGCGTAGCGACGCCCGCGCGGCGTCAGCGTCACGCCCTTGCCGACCCGCTGCAGCAGCTCGAAGCCGAGGTCGCGTTCGAGCAGCCTGAGCTGGTGGCTGACCGCGCTGCGCGTGAGATGGAGTTCGTCAGCCGCGCGCCAGACGCTGCCATGACGGGCGAAGCTGTCCAGCGCGCGCAGGGCCTGTGTCGACGGTATTCTCAGAGCAATCCCCTTGGGGTGAATGGAATTTGCACAAGAGTGGAAAACATATCACTTTTTGATCCGACCTTTCACTGCTTTCCTCGCCGGGGAGAGGAAATTGGCGATGACACCGGCCGAGACCACCGCGCTCGCCTTCGTTGATCGGTCCGGGCCGCTGCTGTCCGCCTGGACCCGCACCATCTTCGACTTCGGCGAGACCGCCTGGCGCGAATACCGGTCCGCCGCCTGGTATGTGGACCTCCTGAAACGCGAAGGCTTCTCGGTCGAGGAGGGGTCCGGCGGCATGCCGACTGCCTTCTGCGCCCACTGGACCAGCGGCGGGGTAAACGGAGCCGGGCCGACGGTCGGCATGTATGCCGAATACGACGCCGTGCCGGGCAATTGCCAGGATGCCGCAACCGTCAGGCGCCCCCGGCCGGGCCTGAGCGAACACGCCGGCGGCCATACCGATCCGCATTCCGGCCTCGGCATATCCAGCCTTGGGGCGCTGCTCGCCACCAAGGCGGCGATGCAGCGGCACGGCCTTGCGGGAACTCTGCGCTTCACCGGCGAGCCGGCCGAAAAGGTGAGGGGATCGAAGCCCATCCACGCCGCCAGCGGCTATTATGACGGGCTGGACGGAATGATCTCCTTCCATCCTTTCTACATGCTGCCGCTCTGCAACACGGTGCGGTGGGACACGCATTGCGGCGCTGCCTACGCCATGATCTACCGCTTCGTCTGCGACGAGCCGGAAGGCTGGACGAGCGCGATGTCGGCTGGCGACGGCGCGCCGATCCCGCAGTCCCATTCGGCGGTGCGCGCGCCGGGGGCCAACGACGCGCTGATGATGATGTACATGGCCTCCAAGGCGCTGCGCGATTCCATGCTGCCGCATCAGGGCGGTTGGTCGATCAGCGAGGCGATTCTGACTGCCGGCCAGGCGACGGCCGACAACCTGCCGGCGGGGCTTGCCGAGATCCAGTACATGATCCGCGCGCCGACTGTCGCCATGGCCGAGCAGGCGACGGCGGTGCTCGACGCCAACGCCCAGGCCGCCGCGCGGATAGCTGGCTGCCGCTACGAACGGCACTGGGTATCGAAGTCGCGGCCGGGTCTCGCCAACCACGCCATGGCCCGCATCACCTGGGAAGCGCTTCAGACCGTCGGGGCGCCTCGCTGGGACGAGGCCGCCAGAGCGGTTGGGCGCGAAATCCAGAAGAATACGGGCGTCGAGCCGATGGCCGAGCCCTTCCTCGAGGAATGCGAGCGGCTGATTGAGCCGCAGGAGGCCGAAAAAATCCTGCGGCGCGACCTGCCGCCCTCGCAGGTCAACTCGACCTCCGACGACTACACCGACATGTGCTGGCACGCGCCGACCGTGCGTCTCTACGTTGCCCGCCCGGCGCTGAAGGCGCCTGCCGGCTTCACCTATCCGGCCTGGGTGATGAATGCGCTTGGCGGTATTCCCGAAACCATCGATCCGATGGTCGTCTGCGCGGCCAAGACGGTCGCGCTCACGGCCCTGCGCCTGGTCGAGGACGCTTCGGCCCGCGCGACGGCGAGGAGCGAATTTCTTGAACGCACCGGCGGCGAGCGCTGGACGCCCCCGCTTTGCGACTACGACCCGCCCATCCATTTCCGCTGGCCGGAATATGTCGCTACGCCGCGCGGCCGCGACTGGTGGATTCCGTCCGTTGCCGCCTGAACCGAGGAGAGTGGCATGACGCGCCATGAAAAGATCGCCGAGTCCTTTTCGCTGCAGCGCCGCAACCCGGCCGGTGGCACCAAGCCGTTGGCAGGCTGGGGTTTTCGCAACGAGACCGACGTGCTGACAGACGTGCTGCTCGGCTCGCCGGCCTTCCTGCGCCACATGGCGACGAGCTCGCTGTCGCGAAAACACCTGCGCGAGGCGCCCTGCAACATCCAGACCGCGCAGGCGCAGCACAAGGATCTCGTCGCCGCCTATGAGAACTTTGGCGTCAAGGTCCACTGGCACGACCCGACGCCGGAATTGCCCATGCAGGTCTATTCGCGCGATTCCAGCGTGATGACCCCCTACGGAGCGATCATCACGGCCATGGCCAACTGGTGGCGGCGCGGCGAGAACTACGCGGCGATACGCACCTACGAGAAGCTGGGCATCCCGATCTACGACATGGTGACGGCGGGCACCTTCGAGGGCGGCGACTTCAACGTCATCGAGGAAGGCGTGGTGCTGATCGGCTGCGGCGGCGCGAGGACGCAGGAAGAGGGCGCCCGCCAGGTGCAGGACTGGTTCGAGAAGGAAGGCTGGGAGACGCGGCTTGCCTTCATCGACGAATATTACGTCCACATCGACCTGATGGTGGTGCCGATCGCGGAAAAGCTCACCGCCGTCTGCCTCGCCTGCACCGAGCCCGCGATAGTCGACTGGCTGAAGAGCAAGGGCCACGAGATCATCGACGTGCCGTTCCAGGATACGATGGCGCTCGGCTGCAACTTCATGTCGCTCGGCAGTGACCGGGTCATCGCGCCGACCGTGTCGAAGACGCTGATCGGTCAGTTAAAAGCACGCGGCTTCGAAGTCTCCGCCGTCGACATGAGCGAGATCTCCAAGACCGGAGGCGGCATCCATTGCATGGCGCAGGCACTGAAGCGTGTCCCCGCGTAGTCGTATGCAGGACCTCTAGTCTCGAACCGACGATCGTGCATAGGATCCCTCCCGGCCGACGATTGGGTGTAGAAATGCTTCTAGACCGTGTCGATGTCGAGGATGCACTGCAAGAGGGAACGAATCCGACGTCGTGGCGGACATCCCATACTTCACGGATCGTTGCTTTGGCGTGGATTCCTACCCGTCCGCTTCTGGGCGGCGGGCTTGGCAAAGCGGCCGTTTAGGTGGCCGCTGCCTTGTGACAGCCCCATCCTGGTCATTCCGAAGTCGTCTGCCTCCTGAAGTGGATATGGCTAGTCTCACGCGATGCCTATCGGCAATTCCTCAATTGATCCACGCTCCAAAGCCCACTCGACCCTAGATCGGTTTTCTGCGGGCGACTTCGATGAGTTTCGCACCAAGTGCCTCGGCGCGGGCTCGTGACAAACGATCGATCGGCGCGGAAATGCTGACTGCCGCGATCGGATACTCGTCCGCATCGAGTATGGGAACGCCCACGCAAATAGCGCCGTCTTCATTCTCGCCGGCTTCGACAGCAAATCCCCTTCGCAATACCAACTTTAATTGCGCTCGGATCTCCGATGAATCGATCAGGGTGCGACCGGTTCGTTCGACGAGCGGCAGAGCAAGATAGGCCTTTTGCTCATCGCTTGGCATATGAGCCAGGATGGCTTTTCCAAGTGCGGTCGTGTGGAGCGGATCCGCGTCGCCTATACGCGCACGCATCCGCGACGGGCGCACGGGTTCTATCTGTTCTATGTAGACGACTTTGTCCCCGTCGCGAACCGCCAGGTTCACGGTCTCTTCGACCGATTTCGCTAGCTTTCTCATCAGCGGACCCAGGCTTTCGAGCAGCTTTTGTTTTGTCTTATCCCTGCGGGCATGTTCGCCCAGACGCCAACCCGGGTGATATCGTGCCGCCTCTGCATCGTAGGCGACGTAGCCCGACAACATGAGGGTCTGGAGATATCGGAAGGCCGTCGTCTTGGGCAGTCGCAGCGCCCGGCTGACCTGAACCAGCGACACGCCCTGCCTGCAATCGGCAATGTGGGAAAGAACGTCCAGCGCCTTGAGAACAGGCTTTACCACATATCGGGCATCGAACGGATCAGGCATCGCACACGTCACCGCGTTTCGTCACACGAACTATGCCGGGATTTATCAGCCAGCGCCATACATGCTTCATTCCTCTCGCCTGTTGTCCCTCGGGAGTGCGATCACGCTTCCCCGGCGACGCGATGAAAGGAGATATCATTGTTGAAGTTTGAGAGATCCGCGGCCCTGATCGCTGAGAATTCCCGCTACGTGGCCGGCGGCGTAAACAGCAATTTCCGGCTCGGCATGGGGCCTGGGCCATTGGTGTTCGAGCGTGGCGAGGGGCCATATCTCTTCGATGTCGACGGCAACCGGCTCATCGACTACTACGCAGCGATGGGCGCGATGGTTCTGGGCCACAGCCCGGAGGTCGTCGGGCGGGCCGTATCCGACCAGCTTCGCAAGGGCATCCTCTTTGGGGGACAGGCCGAGATCGAGTACGAGGCGGCGGCTCTGCTTTGCGAGGTCATTCCAAGCGCGGAGCGAGTCCGCTTCGGATCGTCGGGCTCCGAGGTTGCACAGGCCGCGATGCGCCTTGCACGCGCGGCGACCGGGCGGCGCAAGATCGTCAAGTTTGAGGGTCACTACCACGGTTGGTTCGACAACATATTGTGGTCGACGGCGCCCGCCCTGAATGCGGCCGGTCCGGCAAACGAGCCTGTTCCCGTAAGCGGAAGCAAGGGGCAGCATGGCGCGGAGGCGGATGGATTGTCCATATTGGGGTGGAACGACCTGTCCGCCGTGGAGGACCGCCTGCAACAAGGCGATGTTGCCGCCGTCATGATGGAAGCGGCAATGTGCAACCAAGGTGCCATCGCGCCTTCCACAGGCTATCTCGAGGGCGTGCAGGCCGCATGCCGAAAGCACGGCACACTTCTCATTTTCGATGAAGTCATAACGGGCTTCCGGCTCGGCCGCAGCGGAGCTCAGGGGCGCTTTGGCGTCACTCCGGATATTTCCATCTTTGCCAAGGCCATCGCCAATGGCTTTCCCGTCGGGGCGGTCGTGGGCCGCGCCGACTTGCTGGACCTGTTCGGAACGGGCGGCGCCCTGCACGGCGGAACCTTCAACGCTCAACTCATAGCGATGGCGGCAACCGTCGCGACCCAAAGGGCGCTGACCCCGGAGCATTACTCGAAATCGTCGCGGTATGGATCGCGCCTCCGGGATGGCATCCGGCAGATACTGAGCGAAGAGGGGATCAAGGCGCAGGTTACGGGTTTCGAGCTGATGTTCCACGTTTGCTTTGGAATTGACGCGCCAGCCCGCAACTACCGCGATATCGCCGCTTCGGACAAGGCGGGCTATGCGCGCTTTGCACAAGCGTTGCTGCGACGCGGCGTCAGGGTGCTGGAGCGCGGCGCCTGGTTCGTTTCCTCCGAGCACGACGACGCCATTGTCGACCAGACCCTCGAGGCCGTGCGTCTCGCAGCCAAAGAGGTCGCGCCTACCCTGGCATACGGTATCGAGGCGGGGTGACACCCGCCTCGGCCTGTCCTGCCGGCCCTTGCGCCGGCCGGTCGGACGATCCGAGGTCTGCCGCCGGTCGAATGCGGTCGGCTAGTTCGGGAGGATTGCGGACGCTTCTATCTCGACCAGGATTTCGGGATGGAGCAGTTCCTTCACGCCGTAAAATGCGCTGACGGGCGGCAATTCCATGTGCCCGAACATCGCATGGTGGGCTCGGCCTATCTCCTCCCAGCGGGAGATGTCCGTCGTGAAAACGCGGGTACGCACCACATCGTCGACCGAGCCGCCAAGTTCCTCGATGGCCGCACGAATCCGTTCCAGAACGACCGTTGCCTGTGCGAACATGTCGCCTGCGTGGAGCACCGCGCCGGTCGAATCTGTCGCCGTGGTGCCGGCAACCTCGATGCGGCCGTCGATCCTGAGTGCCCGCGAATAGGCAGCCTTGCTCCAGAGGCGGTTGGAAGAAATGCCTGTCTTCGTCATTTTGCGGCACCATCCTGCTTGTGATCGAGCCATCGACTTTCGCTGCCTGCCGGCCCGTATACCCAATAGATCACCATGGGACCGCCGGCGTCGGCCGTCGTGACATGCGGGGCGTTTGGCGGGGTGACGACGAGCGAGCCCGGACCGACTTCTATTGCATTGCCGTCGATCGTGATCGAGCCTTTGCCGCGCAGGACCAGCGCGAACTCTTCCGCCCGATGGCTGTGGACCGGCGTCGAATACTTCGGCGGCAGCGCGCTTATGCCAAGCGCCATGTCCTCGGATGAGTTGGCGGTGGGCGAAGCGAATACGGCGACGATGCGTCCGTCGATCAACGGGAAGTCGTCGTTGCCGCCGGCTTCCAGCGCCGCCAGTGCCTTGCCGACCATGTCGTCGAGATTCTGTATGTTGTACTGCATCATATGTCCCCGCTTCGTCATTTCGTGACGGAAAACCCACCATCGACCCGGACGATCTCGCCTGTCATGAACGAGGCACGGCCCGACAGAAGGAACTCCACGACTTCGGCAATCTCGTTCGGTTCGGCAAAGCGCTTCAGCGCATGGCCTTCCGCACGCGCCTTGCCGTCGAACACGCCGGCCGCGACCGCATCGCGCACCATCGGCGTGTTGACATAGCCGGGCGCCACCGCGTTCACACGGATGTCGTGTTCGGCCCACTCCACGGCGAGCGTTCGGGTCAATGCGCCGATGCCTGCCTTCGAGACGGCATAGGGCAGGCGCGCGGGCCAGCCGAAATCCATGGCGACGGAGGCGAAGAAGACGATGCTGGCGGCGGTGCCGCGTTCGATCATGAGCCGCGCGGCAGCCTGGGCGACGAAGAACGATCCGTCGAGATGCGCACCGATCACGGCGCGCCATTCCGTATCGGTCATGTCGATCGAGGCGCGGCTGCGAAGAATGCCGGCGGCGCAGACAAGGCCGGTCACCGCCCTCTTTCCCGCTACGGCCTTGACCGCCGCATGCGCCTCCGCCTGCTGTCCCACGTCGCACCTTGCCGTCGTAACCCGACCCGGATGCCTGGCGGCGAATTCGGCCATGGCGCCTTCAGCCAGATCGATCATGCCGATGCTGACACGCGGATGACGCGCCAGGAGCATTTCGGCCACAGCCAGGCCGATGCCGCTGGCAGCTCCGGTCATCACCACGCATCCGTCCATTCCAACCCCTTCCTTGCACGACCTGCTGTCGCAGTCTCACACCTCTGCGAGCAGGAATGATGCTGCGCCGGTTGACAACCGCAATATGGCAGATATGAATAATTGTCAAATAGACATATAATTATCAATAGGTGATATTTTATTCCTAGGGGCGCATCGTATGGTGATGAAAATCCCTGGAATTGACAGTGTAACGTTAAACTCTTTACAACAGCAACAGGCTAAGCGCGCGAACCGCGAACAGCCGATACATGGAAAGCAGGCAGCGCCCATGCGCAACAATGAAGGACTAGCCCTCTACCGGCAAATGCTGGTCATCCGGCAGATGGAACGTCGCATACAGGAACTCAGCCAGCTGTCCGAGCCGGCGGTATTGGGTTCGGTCCATCTTTGTGCCGGTCAGGAGGCCGTGCCCGTCGGGGCGCTCGCGGCCTTGCGCGACGACGATCTCGTGGTCGCAACCTACCGTGGGCATGGTTGGGCACTGGCTGCCGGGCTGACTCTGCAGGAAGTGATCGGGGAAGTCTGCCACCGCAGCATAGGCATCAACGGCGGACGCGGCGGGTCCGCGTATTTCATGGCGCCGTCGCGGCGGTTCATCGGCGAGAATTCAATTGTCGGCGCAGGCGTTCCGATCGGATGCGGCGTCGCCATGGCCGCGGTGGCGCAGGAAAGCGACCGCGTCGCGGTCGTCACCATCGGTGACGGCGCCTTCAATCAGGGCGCGACCCACGAAGGCATGGCATTCGCCGCTGCGCGAAACCTGCCGCTCATCCTCATCTGCGAAAACAACGGCTGGTCGGAGATGACGGCCACGGACCAGATATTTCGCACCAAGCGCATCGCCCAGCGCGCCGCCGGATACGGAATTAGCGGCGCCACGATCGACGGCACGGATCCGATCGTCGTGCGCGATTCCATACGGCTGGCCGCACAGGCCGCACGCGAGGGCAAGGGTCCGTTCCTGATCGAGTGCATGGTTCCCCGCCTCTGGGGTCACTACAACCGGGACATCGAGCACTACCGTCCGAAGGCCGACAAGGCGGCGGCCGAAGCACGCGATCCGCTCATCCTTGCCGCCGAACGACTCCGGGCAGAGGGCATTCTCAGCGTTGTCGAGAACGAAGCGCTCATCGCGGAAGTCGGCGCGGAGGTCGAAGCGGCGGTAAACGACGTGCTCGCTTCTGCGCCTCCGAGCACAGGCGAAGCTGCCGGCACCGTGTGGGCGCCACTGGCAAGGGTTGTTGGCGCTGCTGGCGCAGACGACGCCCCGGCTGTGGAGATGACCTACATTCAGGCCGTGAACGCCGCGCTGGATCGAGAACTCGCAAAGCCGGAAACGCTGGTTTACGGCGAGGACGTCGGCCGGGCCGGCGGCATTTTCGGCGCAAGCCGCAATCTGCAGAAAAGCCATGGCGAGGGCCGTGTTTTCGACACGCCGATTGCCGAAAGCGCCATACTCGGCTCGGCTGTCGGCGCTGCGATCATGGGCATGCGTCCGATCGTCGAGATCATGTGGGCTGACTTCATGCTGGTGGCGCTCGATCAGCTGATCAATCAAGCGGCCAATGTCCGCTACATCACCGGTTCGCAAGCATCGGCTCCCATCGTCGTGCGGACGCAGCAGGGTGCCACGCCGGGCTCCTGCGCCCAGCATTCGCAGAGCCTGGAGGCGCTGCTCGCCCACATTCCCGGCCTGCGGGTAGCCATTCCGGCAACGCCGCAGGACGCCTATGACGTGCTGCGCGCCGCTTCGGCCTGCGACGATCCCTGCGTCGTCTTCGAAGCGCGCGCCCTCTACCAGACGAGGGGCGAGGTGAGGCTCGACGCCGCGCCGCGGCCAATCGGTCGCGCCATACGCCGGTTCGAGGGCAAGGACGGCCTCATCATCACCTGGGGCACGATGGTCGGAGCGGCGATGGAAGCAGCGCGTACCTTGCAGGACAAGGACCGGCTTTTGGTGACAGTGCTCGATCTCGTCTGGCTTTCGCCGCTCGACGACGCCGCGATCGCGGAGGCGGTCAACGCGACGGACGGTCCCATCGTGATTGCCCACGAAGCAAACCGCACGGGCGGCTTCGGCGCAGAGATCGCGGCACGTATCCAGGAACTGGGTGTGTTGCGGCCGGTCCTTCGCGTCGCCACGCCCGACACACGTATCCCCGCCTCGCCACTGTTGCAGAAGGCGCTCATTCCTAATGCGGACACGATTGCCTCGGCAATACGCGGGCGCGCGAGGGAGGCGGCCTGAAGCGGCGAAATGGACAATCCTGCACCGGCTGCCGCCGGCGCGGGAGCACGATACCGGCGCCGCATGGGGATAGCGCCGGGAGACGGCGGACCTGAACATTCCGCCGTGGATTGACTGCAAACGACGATCCTTCGTCAAAAATGGGAGACTACTGATGACGTTTCTTTCGAAGATGGCCGGCACAGCTGCGTTCGCAGCGCTTTGTGTCGGCATGGCGTTCTCGTCGGCAAATGCTGCCGATTTCACGCTGCGCGCTTCTCACGCCGAATCCGTGGAAAGCCCGATGCACAGGGGCTACCTGCTGTTCAAGGCCTATGTCGAAGGCGCCAGCGGCGGCAAGATCGAGGTCATTATCTCGCCGGCCGGCCAGCTCGGCTCGATCGACGAGGGTCTCGAGCAGGCAAAGATCGGCGCCATCCAGCTCGCTCACGGCGACGAAACCACGCTGAGCACCTTCTACAAGCCGATGATGGTGCTCGCTACGCCCTATCTCTTCGCCCATGACGAGGAAGGCCGTGACTTCATCGACGGCGCTTTCTTCGCGGAGATGAACGACAAGATGGCTTCCGAAAGCGGCCTTCGCCTGCTGGCGGCCTCGTCCTACGGCTTCCGCAACTTCACCAACAACGTCCGCGAGATCAAGACGGCCGCCGACATGGAAGGCATCCGCATGCGCGTGCCGCCGAGCCCGATGTCGCTCGCCATGGTCAAGGCCATGGGCGGCTCGCCGACGCCCGTGCCATGGGGAGAACTCTATGGCGCCATGCAGACGGGCGTCGTCGATGGCCAGGAGAATCCGACCGGCGTCGTGCTCGATTACTCGTTCAACGAGGTCCAGAAGTACCTGACCGTGGATGCCCATCAGCTCGGCCTCAACATGATGGTCGTCAGCGAGGCCTTCTTCCAGTCGCTGCCTCCGGAACTGCGCGAGATCGTCCGGACGGGTGCCCAGATGAGCACCGCCACCGAGTATGGTGAACGCAACTACCAGGCGCGTGTTTCAGCCATCGACGCGTTGAAGGAGAAGGGCATGCAGGTCTACTTCCCGACAAGCGAGGAAGTGGCGACCTTCCGCACTGCCGCCGAAGGCCCGATGAAGGACTATCTGAAGACCGAACTCGACCCGGCTTTCGTCGATGCCGTCTATGGGGAAGTCGAACGCATCCGCGCCGCCAATCGCGCTGCCGTCGAATAACGGTTTCGCACCGTCCTGATCTGAACTGTTCCGGCATGCATGCATGCCGGAACTCTCCCACAGGTGGCGCATGAAACCGGTAAAAATCATCCATTGGGCCGTCGACACCATCCTTGTCGTGTCGCTGGCCGTCATCGTCGTAGCCCTGATTGCCCAAGTCATCGCCCGCTACGGGTTCCATAGCGCGCTGCCCTGGCCCGAGGAACTGTCGCAGTTCCTGCTCGTCACCCTTTCCTTCTTCGGAACCTATCGCGCGGTCGGCGCCAATCTGCACATTGCGCTGAGCGTGCTGCCAGAGGAGCGCTTTCCCGTTCCGATCAGGCTCTCCAAGATCGTTGGACTGATCATGGCAGCCATGTTCATGGCCTATGTCGGATATGGCGGCGTGCATCTCATGCAGAGCGCGTGGACGCAGCCCTCCGTCGCGTTGCGCGTCCCGATGGCCGTTCCCTACTCGGTCATCGTGATCGCCTCCGCGCTGACCGTCATAGCCATCTTCCACCAGATCGGCCTCATCTTCCGGTCTATACTCCGGCCAGAAAACGCCAGGTCCGCCTCATGACCGTCGCGCTGCTCGTCATCCTTCTCGTCTTCGTACTTTCCGTCGGCGTACCTGTTGCCTTCGGCATTGGCGTCGTCGCACTCGGCGGCCTTCTGCTCGCCAACGTCGGCAATCCCGCCGTGGCCGCGCAGCGCATGTTCGCCGGCATGAACAGCTACGGCCTCCTGGCCCTTCCACTGTTCATTCTCGCCGGCAACGTCCTGGTTGCCGGTGGGGTCATCCAGCGGCTGATCGAATTCGCCGACATCATCATCGGCCGCATTCGCGGCGGGCTCGCCCAGGTGAATGTCGTCGCCAACCTGCTGATGGCCGGCGTATCGGGCTCCGCCACGGCCGATACGGCCGCACTTGGCGGCGTCATGATCCCGATGATGAAGAGCCGCGGCTACAACGTCGATTTCGCAGCGGCACTGACAGTGTCCGGCGCCATCATGGCGCCGATCCTGCCGCCGAGCCTGATCATGGTGATCTACGCCATCCCGGCGAAGCTCTCGATCGGCGCCTTGTTCTTCGCGGGCATTCTGCCGGCATTGCTGATTGCGCTGATCCTGATGACCTACATCGCCATCGCATTCCGCAATCATCCGCTGCCAGTAACCCCGCGGATGACCTCGGGAGGCTTTGCCAAGGCCTTCATCAAGGCATTACCGGTGCTGATGGCGCCGGTCATCATCGTCGGCGGCGTGAGGGGCGGCGTCTTCACCGCGACCGAAGCGGCGGCCATACTGTGCGGATATGCGATCGTGCTTTGCTGCGTATTCTATCGCACGATCGGCCTGCACAGCCTCGTCGACGTGTTTCGCGAAAGCGCTCTCACCTCCGCCACGGTCATGATCGTGGTGGCGACCTCGAGCCTTTTCGCATGGTATCTCGGCATCGAAAACGTCCCCGCCGCCATCGGCGACTTCTTCAATGCCATCACCGATAACCCGATCGTTTTCCTTCTGATCGTGAACGTTTTCCTGCTGGTAGTCGGCGCGTTCGTCGATACGGTGCCGGCCATCCTGATTTTCGTTCCGATACTGCAACCGGCAGCCGTCTCATTCGGCGTGGACCCCACGCATTTTGCGGTCGTGGTGATCCTCAACCTGATGATCGGACTCAATACTCCTCCGGTCGGGACCAACCTCTTCGTGATCTCGACGATCTCGGGCCGCAGCATGTTCCAGGTTTCGCGCGCCCTGCTACCGTTCTACGGGCTGAAGCTCATCGCGCTTGCGTTGGTGACATATATCCCGCAAATCTCGTTGTACTTGCCGCGAGCCGCCGGCTTGCTGCATTAGCAATCACCAGCAAAGCCGACGCTCTATCAGGCGCCGGCTGCATTGCATTTTACCAGGCATGGGAATTCGGAACAAAGAAATATTGAATTCGAATACAGGGCGGCAACATGTCTAACGTCGACGAGCAGGCGGACGATGCTGGTGGCACGGCGAAACCACGAGTTCAGTCTGCCGTTCGTGTATCGCGGATCTTGATCTTCGTTGCCGAAAGCAGCGCCGGAGTGAAGGCTCGCGACATATCCGAGCGCCTCGGAATTCCCCGGCAGGCGACCTACCATCTCGTCCACACGCTCCTGACCATCGGGATGCTCCGCAAGAACGACCAGAACCGGTATGTTCTGGGGCTGGCAGCGGCGCCCATCGCAAGCGGACTGCAACGACAGCTCGCACCGCAGGAGCATATCCGCTCGCTCGTCAGATCGGTTGTTTCAGAAACGCATGAAACGGCGTATGCGGTCGGTTGGGTCGAGGATGAGGTGGTCATCCTCTTTTCGGCCAGAGGAGACTCCGTCGTGCAGGCCGCGGAGGAATCGCTGGGAAGGAGCTATGACGCGCACGCGCGCGCGTCGGGTAAATTGCTGTTGGCGCTGGCGGACGCCGATCGTCGCGACCGTTACATAAGCAGGCATGCCTTGACCGCCCGCACTCCCAATACGCTTACCACTTTGCACGCTCTCAACCAGGCGCTCGATGAAATCCGTGCGCAGGGCTATTCGCTCGAGCGGGAGGAATATGCTCTTGGCCTGAGCTGTCTGGCAGTGCCCGTGCCGGCAACGCAGAACAAGATCGCACTGGCGATATCAGTGCCCAAGGAACGGCTCGAACAGCGTCTCGAAGACTATCTCGCGACGATGCGCAGGATCGTTCAACTGACATAGCCGGACTTGCCGAAACTCTCGCCAGGAACCGCGCGTCGGCACGAAAGCAACCTCAAGAGAGCGAACGCGTGGAGTCTCCGACCTGGAGATCGACGGGCAGCACGATCTCGCGCCTGGCGAACTTGCCCGTCTGCAGCCTTGCGATCAGTTCTTCGCCGGCGCGCTCCCCGAGCGCGTGGGCGGCAGAGCGGACCGTCGTCAGCACAGGCTCGGCATAACGCCAGATCTCGAAGGCGTTGAAGCCGGTCACCTGCACATTGCCGGGAACCTGCAGCCCGGCCGCGGCACACGCCTTCATCGCGGCAATCGCCATCTGGTCGTTGCCCCCGATTATCGCATCGGGGACAGGACGGTGCCGCAGCGCATCGAGGGCCGTTTCATAGGTGACCTGGAAGCTTTCGTCCCTGCAGCGGATAATGTCGGGTGGCGAGGTCCCGCCCTCGGCAAACGCCAGGGCCACGCCATCCATGCGCGAGCGAATCGCCGCCCATTCCACTTGCGGCATCAGCATCCAGCAGTTGCGCGCTCCGCTCGCCAGGAGATGGACGCCGATCTGGCGCCCGCCGTCGAGATCGTCCTGGCGGATGAGCATGCAATCCTTGTGGTCTGGCAGATGCTGCTCCTGCATGAGGACCAACGGAACGCGAAGGGTCGATAGCTCATGCACGAACCAGTCGCGCTGTTCCGGTTTCCCGGAAAGGACCGCAACCATTCCGTCGGCTTCGATGTCCTGGAAAAGACCCATGGTACGGAAGTTGGAGGGCTTCATGCCGCGAAGAATGAGGCTGTAGGAGTTGGCGCTGAGATAGTTGGTCAGTCCCGTCACCTGGGCCGTGATGAAGGGATCACTGAGGAAGTTGGGATCGTCGGCGACGATCAGCATGCCGATCGTCCATTGTTGCGAAAGCCGCAGCCGGCGTGCCGCGACCGAGGGGCGATAGCCCATCCTCTCCACCACTTCACGGATGTGGCTGGCTGTTGCCTCCGAGATGCGGCCGCGGCCATTCAGCACGTTCGACACGGACATGGCGGACACGCCGGCCTCGCGAGCCACGTCCTTGATGGTTACGGCGCGGCGTGCTCCCGGTCTTTTCGCCATGCCCACTTGTCTCATCCTTTCGAACTTTTCCGTCAG
>JALYWP010000078.1 GCA_030852655.1 Pseudomonadota bacterium
CGGTGTCCGCATCGGGTCCTCACGTTTTGATTTTGCCAGCCTAGTGGGCAATCGGGATAGGAAAAAGGCGCAGTGTTTCCACTGCGCCTTTCCACGATGTTCGTGACTGGGAAGAGACGAACATCGAAGCTCTGATTTGGACTTCCGGGAAGTCCATGCCGCCATTCGAGCCGGATTGACCGGCTCGAACACTTTGCACTCTTGGGCGTTGGACTTCTTAGAAGTCCATGCCGCCCATGCCGCCCATGCCGCCGCCGCCCGGCATTGCCGGTGCTGCTTCCTTGGGGGCCTCGACGATGAGGGCTTCGGTGGTGATCAGCAGCGAAGCAACCGAAGCTGCGTTCTGCAGAGCCGTGCGAACGACCTTGACCGGATCGACGATACCCATGGCGATCATGTCGCCATATTCGCCGGACTGGGCGTTGTAGCCGTAGGTGGCGCCCTTGTTGTCGAGGATCTTGCCAGCAACGATCGATGCTTCCGCACCGGCGTTGGCAGCGATCTGACGAGCCGGAGCCTGCAGAGCGCGACGAACGATCGCGACGCCTGCCTGCTGATCGGCATTGGCGCCGACAGCCTTCAGATTGCCCGAAGCGCGCAGCAGAGCGACGCCGCCGCCAGCCACGATGCCCTCTTCGACGGCAGCGCGGGTTGCGTTCAGCGCGTCATCCACGCGATCCTTCTTTTCCTTGACCTCGATCTCGGTCGCACCGCCGACGCGGATGACGGCAACGCCGCCGGCCAGCTTGGCAAGACGCTCCTGGAGCTTCTCGCGGTCGTAGTCGGAGGTGGTCTCCTCGATCTGCTGCTTGATCTGGGCGACGCGACCCTGGATCTCGGCCTTCTTGCCGGCGCCGTCGACGATCGTGGTGTTCTCCTTCTCGATGCGCACGCGCTTGGCGCGGCCGAGCATGTTGAGACCAACGTTCTCGAGCTTGATGCCGAGGTCTTCGGAGATGACCTGGCCGCCGGTGAGGATCGCGATGTCCTCGAGCATGGCCTTGCGGCGATCACCGAAGCCCGGCGCCTTGACGGCGGCGATCTTCAGGCCGCCACGCAGCTTGTTGACGACCAGCGTGGCCAGAGCCTCGCCCTCGACGTCCTCCGAGATGATGACCAGCGGCTTCGAGGTCTGCACGACAGCCTCGAGGATCGGCAGCATGGCCTGCAGGTTGGAGAGCTTCTTCTCGTGGAGGAGGATGTAGGCGTCCTCGAGCTCCGCGATCATCTTGTCCGGGTTGGTGATGAAGTAGGGGCTGAGATAGCCGCGGTCGAACTGCATGCCCTCGACGACTTCGAGTTCGGTCTCGGCGGTCTTGGCTTCCTCGACCGTGATGACGCCCTCATTGCCGACCTTCTGCATCGCTTCGGCGATCATCTGGCCGACCGACTCGTCGCCATTGGCCGAGATGGTGCCGACCTGGGCAACCTCGTCGGAGGTCTTGATCTTCTTGGCAGCCTTGCCGAGAGCGGCGACGACTTCGCTGACGGCGAGATCGATGCCGCGCTTCAGGTCCATCGGGTTCATGCCGGCGGCAACGGCCTTGTGGCCTTCCTGGACGATCGACTGGGCGAGAACGGTGGCGGTCGTGGTGCCGTCGCCGGCCTTGTCGTTGGTCTTCGAAGCGACTTCGCGGACCATCTGCGCGCCCATGTTCTCGAACTTGTCCTCAAGCTCGATCTCCTTGGCGACGGTGACGCCGTCCTTGGTGATGCGCGGCGCGCCGAACGACTTGTCGATGACGACGTTGCGGCCCTTGGGGCCGAGCGTCACCTTCACCGCATCGGCGAGGATGTTGACGCCGCGCAGCATGCGCTCGCGGGCGTCACGGGAGAATTTTACGTCTTTAGCAGCCATTTTCAGCTCCTGGGCTCAAGCCCTTGAATTCAGATGTGTAAGGATGAACGGGCGTGCGATCAGTTGATGATGCCCATGATGTCGGATTCCTTCATGATCAGAAGGTCTTCGCCATTGAGCTTCACTTCGGTGCCGGACCACTTGCCGAACAGGACGCGGTCGCCTGCCTTGACATCGAGCGGAACGAGCTTGCCGGCCTCGTCGCGGGCGCCCGAACCGACGGCGATGATCTCGCCTTCCTGGGGCTTTTCCTTCGCGGTATCGGGGATGATGATCCCGCCCTTGGTCTTCTCTTCGGAATCGACGCGACGAACGACCACGCGGTCATGCAGCGGCCGGAATTTGGACTTTGCCATTGGTTGTATCCTCGTGCGGATGTTTGAGATTCCTCCGTCCGGCGCCAATTGCCGGGTCGGACCGCGTTAGCACTCACTCGAGACGAGTGCTAACGCGGCCGTGAGATAGGCTCTGGGAGGTTTGCTGTCAAGGAGATCGGGGCGAGGAATCGTACACGCCAAGCCATTTGCCGCGACCTTCGGATTGACACGAGCGGTTGCGCCAGCCTCGCGGTGCCCTGCGTCAGCCGACGATGCGCAGGTTCGACAGTTCGTCGGCGATTTCCTTGAATTTCTCGGCGAGGTTCGAACCGGTTGCGTTGAAATAGAGCTTGGCGGGCTTGCCGGTCGCATCCTTGCGGAAGCGCGAGTCCGATGCGCATTTCTTCAGCGCCTCGATCGCCTTGTTCTCGCTCGTGTTGCCGGTGCTGAGGTCGAGCGAGACCGTTATCATCAGGACATTGGCGGTTTTGGCGTTGTCGCAGACCTTGACCATCTGCTCGTCGAGCGCGCTGGTGTAGTTCGAATTTGAATAATTATATTGGCCGGTGGCGCCGCTCGTGCCCATGAAGAGCCGCGTCGTGCCGGTCCCATTATGGCCCTGGCCGGTGTAGCCGTAGGCGGCGTAAGTGGACTTGTTGCCGGCCGGATCGTTGCCTGGCGTCGAGTAGGTGTTGGCGCCGTCGGTCAGGACGATGATTACCTTGTCGTTGCCTTTTTCCGATTCGGCCCGTCCCTCGGTGAAGGGTGCGGTGCTGGAGATCGTGCGCCAGCCCCAGGCCGTTCCCTCCGGAACGTTGGTATTGCCGTTGGCGACCATCTCGTCGATGGCGTCCTTGATCGTATCAAGGCCTGCCTGCGTGGTGACGTCGGTGAGCGGCGTGATCGGCGTCGTCGTGCAGCTGTAGTTCGGCCCGCTTCCCTTGGACGTGGTCGCGCCATAGGGGCGTACGTCGAAGTATTTCTTCATGTTGCGTTGGCGGGTGCTGCCCGAATAGCTCTCCGTGCCGTCGTTCCACCAGTTGTTGGCGGCGTTGTAGTTGTTCTTCGTCTGGCCTTCGACGTCCCAGCGGTCGCCCGGCTCGTCCGGCGCGAACATGGGCACGAACATGGTAGCGGGATCGCCGAAGCCGATGCCGGTGTTGGCCGTGCCACCCTGGGCCGGCGTGTCGTCGACATTGTAGGGGTAGGGGCGCGCTTCCACGCAGCCTTGCCAGCTGGCATAGGTCGAGACGGTCTCGTCGTAATAGCCGGTTTCGCGCCACCTGCCTCTCTTGCAGGTGCCGTTCCGGTAGTATTCGGTGCAGACATATTCCTCGCCCGTCGATACCCATTCGCGGTCGCTGACATGCTTCATGTCCTGATAGAGCGAGAAACGCGACAGGACGCCGTTCTCCTCCGCTTCCCACCCTGTGCCTTTCTTGTACCAGATGCCGCCGACCTTTTCGGCGCGCTTGTCGCTATCATCGAGGGTCGACCAGTCGAAGTTCTCGTGATGAACGGGCGACAGCCCTTCGACGTCCATCCACTCGATGCCGGCATTGTCCGGCCCGACATTGACGGAGGCGGCGAAGGGAACGAGGGAGAACTGCACCGGCTTGGCCACCTGCTTGATCTGAGCGGCCTGCAGCGCCAGCGTGTCGACGAGTTGCTTGGCCGCCGTCTTCAGGAGCGCCAGCCGCTTCTGGCCGGAACCCGAGCCGTACTGGTCCATCGATCCCGAATTGTCGAGCACCAGGGCGACTTCGAGCGTGTTCTTGAGGCGGATCTGGTTGTCTGCCGCGAAGGTGATTTCCTTGTTGCGCTCGTCGGCATTCTCGCCGAGCAGGCCGAGGAAGGCGGGCAGGAAATAGGGCTTGTAGTTGAGCTCGGCCGACATCTTCAGCGTGCCGCCGCCGAACTGGTTGCTGGGCAGGACGACGGTGAGTTCGGTGTCGGCGGGATCGACGGGGCCGAGATTGGCCTCGAAGAAGGCGTTCGCATATGCGATCAGCGCCTCGTCGGACGCGCCGCTGACGATCTGGCGGGCGGTTGCGAGCCCCGCTGCGTCGAGGGCGTTGACGGTCGCCTGCTTCTGCCGGTTCATTTCGCTGAAGTCGATGGCGATGGCCACGCTGCCCATGATCGGCAGCATGGCGAAAGCCGTCAGCATCGCATAATTGCCGCCGCGGTCCCTCAGGAATTCCAGTATCATGCGTAGCGGCCCCCGCCGCGATTTCGAATGCGGCCGCTATCCGACGATGCGCAGATTGGAGAGTTCGTCGGCGATTTCCTTGAAGACGGTGGAGAGCGTGGCGCCGGTGGCGTTCCAGAAGAGCTTGGCCGCGTTGCCGTCCGGACCCTTGCGGAAACGCGAGTCGGAGGCGCAGGTCTTGAGCTCGGCGATCTGCTTCTTATCCGCCGTCTTGGTCGCATCGAGATCGAGCGCGACGGTCATGACCAGGATGTTGGCGTTCTTTGCATTGGTGCAGATGGCGCGCATATGCTCGTCGAGCGCCTTCTGGTAGTTGGAACTCGTGTAGGTGTTATTGCTGACGTCGTCGCTGGTGCCCTTGTAGAGCCGGCCCGTCGTCTCGGATTCCGCGAACTTTTGTCCGGCATAGCCATAGGCGGCGTAGGTCGACTTGTTGCCGGCATAGTCGTCTCCGCCCTGGTCGCCATAGACATTGGCCCCGTCGGTCAGGACGATGATGATCTTGTCGTTGCCTTTCTCCTCATTGCCGCGGCCCTCGGTGAAGGGTTCGTTGCTCGACAGGACCCGCCAGCCCCAGGCGGTGCCTTCGGGAACGTTCGTGTTGCCGGTCGGCTCCATGGCGTCGATGGCTGCGGTGATCGCAAGCTTGCCGGCCTCGACCGTGACATCGGTGAGCGGCGTGACCGGGCTCGTGGTGCAGGAAAAGTTCGGACCATAACCGGAGCCGGCGCTGGACGAGCCGTAGGGCTTGATCCGGAAATATTTACGTCCGTCCTTCTGGCGGTCGAGTGCGCCGGTGTCGTCCCAGTCGGCCCACCAGTTGTTGCTGTAGCCGTAGCTGGTGCCGTTCAATTCGTCTTCGCCGTCGTGATCGATGTCGCGCCAGCGGTGCCCCGCTTCGTCCGGCGCGAACATGGGCACGAAGAGCGTTGCCGGGATACTGCTGCTCGGGGTCGTGTCATCGGTGTTGTACGGATAGGGACGCGCCTCCACGCAGCCCTGCCAGGACGTGTAGCGGCTGCTCGTGTAGGTATATTCGTACTGCCACTCATACTTGTCGCAGCCCCACCACTTCTCCTTCACACAGACGCGCTTGCGGGACCCCGGGATTTCCTCGCGGTCGGTTTCGGTCAGAATGTCGGCGTAGAGGCTGAAGCGGGTAAGCTCGTCGTTCTCGCTGACGCCCCAGCCGGCGCCGCGCTTGTACCAGACATTGCCGACCTTCTGCGCCCAGCGGTCGCCGAGCTGGGCCTTGTTAGCCTCGGTCATCTTCGACCAGTCGAAATTCTCGTGATGGATCGGCGAAATGCCGGTGGTGTCCATCCAGGACTTGTTGTCGCTGGACGGCGCGATGTTGACGGACGCCGAAAAGGGCACCAGCGCGAACCGCACCGGTTCATCGATCTGCTTCATCTGGCTGGCCTGTTTGGCCAGCGTCTCGACCAGTTCCTTCGCCGCGGTCCTGAGCAGGGCGATGCGCTTCTCGTTCGTGCCGGAGCCCTTGTCGTTCATCGATCCGGAATTATCGAGGACGAGCGCCACTTCGAGCGTGTTCTTGAGCCGAATCTCGGCTTCCGCCTTGAAATTGATCTCGGGATCGGACGATGTCTTCTTGACCAGCATGGCAGCGACAGGCAGGAATCGCGGCTGGTATTGCAGGTCGGCGGTCAATTTGAGCGTGCCGCCGCCGAAGTTCTTGTTGGGCAGGAGAACCGTCAGCGTGGTGTCGGAGGGATCGACCGCACCGAGATTGGCCTCGAAGAACTCCCTGGCATATTGCTTGACTTTGGCCTCGTAGACCGCTGGTTCGGCGGAACTGCCGGCACCGCTCGCGATGTAGCGCGCGGTGGCGATGCCGGCCGCATCGAGCGCGTTCATCGTCGCCGCCCTTTGCCTCGACAGTTCGGTGTAGTCGATCGCGAGCGCCAGAGCGCCCATGATGGGCACCATCGAGATCGCGGTCAGCAATACGTAGTTGCCGCGAATATCCTTCAAGAACCGGCGGAACATGCCCAAGCACCCCTGCTTGACCCGATTGTCAGGAGGCACTTTCCCACAAATCCCTAAATTGCCGGTTTGGAATATCCGTTCAACACGCGCATCGGATTTCAAGCGGCGTTAACCATGTCGTTCGTTAGCTCAGGCATGCTTGCTTGCGCCAGGCCCGTCCGTCTTGAGGCGGCGGGGAGGCGACAGGCGTTCGCCGGTCATCAGGTCGACGCCCATGTCGATCAGGCTGACGGCGTCCTCTTCGCTCTGCACGTCGGTGGCGATGAGGTCGACGCCCGCACCATCCGCCATTTCGACGAGACCGGCGCCGTTCGGCCGTCCTTTCCGGGGCTTCACGCGGTCGAGCAACCGGTCCGCCGCGATCTTGAGTGCATTCACGCCGGCCCCCTTCATCCTGTCGAGGGCGGCCCGGTCGCCGGACCAATCCTCGACGGCGAAGCCGATGTCGAGACCCGAAAGGAGGTCGAGCGCGGAGGAATGCGCGTCGGATTCCATAAGTTCGGCCGGCAGGGACATGACGACCGATTTTGCCAGCGCCGGATGCAGCTTGAAGATGTCGAGCACGGTTGCGAACTCCAACTCGTCCTGGAGCAGGGCGGCGGATATCGCGACGTGAAGCGGCATCTTCTCGCTGATGTCGCCGAGCCGTCGCCTGGCGGCTTCGGTGGCAGTGACGACCGCGAGCCGTTCGAAGGCGGCGGGATCGACATCGGCGACGCGCCGCTGCAGCCGGCGAATGTCGGCGGCCTTTCCTTCCTCGGGCTCGATGTGGAAATGCGCCTCGAAACCGCCTGCCTCGCCACGCCCTGCCGCGATGATCGGCTGCAGGCTGAGATCGGGCTGTCCGCCGGCGACAATGCGGCGCAGCGCGACGTCCACGTCGGAGGCGTCGGTCGCTTCTGCCGCGGGCTGGGAGGCCTGTGCCTTTCCCTTGCGTGGGGTCGCAGGCTGCTCGGCGTCGTCGTCAGCGCCGTCCGCAGGCGCGATGCGAGCCGCTAGAGCGTCGAGCCTGGCCGACAGGACCGTATTGAAATCGTCGAGCTTGGCGGTCTCGCGGTCGCCGCGCAGCGAGACATCCTTGATCGCCGCGTCCATCGAACGCGTGAGCCGCTCGAGCTCCGAGGCGATCAGGTTTGCGCGGTTGAAGGCGCGGTAAGCGAGAGCCGCCGCGCCCAGGGACAGGAGCAGCGTCGCCGATGACGTGACCAGCACGATTTCGGTCGCCGGCAGGCCCCGCGCGATCGTGATCTGCAGGAGGAAGGTGACGGCAGCACAGAAAGCCGCCGCACCGGCGATCGCCAACAGGATTCGCTGCATCGAACAGACAGTCCCCGAAATTCATCAGCACATTACGTTGCCCTGAGCGATTAGCGCAATCGCCCTGACATAGCCCGACATTTCGCCCGGTCCAGCCGCTGACGCAGCGAAAGCTGATGACAGGCTGAAGAGCTTCGGTTAATTCGATGGCCCGTTTCGAGTTCCTCTACATCGCAAAAGAGTTGTCATGGCAGGCAAGCCACAAACAATCGCGTCGCTGGATGAGATATCGGGCCGCTATGCGGCGGTTCTTTGCGACGTCTGGGGCGTCCTGCACAATGGCGTCAGGCATTTCGAGCCGGCGGCGGCGGCGCTGGCGGCAGCACGCGAGCGCGGCCTTGCCGTCGTGCTGATCACCAATGCACCGCGGCCCCGTGAAGGCGTCGAGGCGCAACTCGCAGCGCTCCAGGTGAATGAATCCGCCTGGGACCGCGTCGTGACCTCCGGCGACGTGACGCGCGACCTGGTCAGCGCGGGGCCGCGCCGGGTATTCCATCTCGGGCCAGACAGGGATCTTAGCCTCTATGACGGGCTCGACATTGACATTGTCGAGGAATTTGAAGCGAATTCAGTTGTTTGCACGGGCCTGTACGACGACGAGACGGAAACGCCCGACGACTATGCCGAGATGCTGGCCCGCATGCGGGCGCGCAACCTGCCGATGATCTGCGCCAATCCCGACATAGTGGTCGAGCGCGGCGACCGGTTGATCTGGTGCGCCGGCGCTCTGGCGCGCGACTACGGACAACTCGGCGGCCGCACGTTGATCGCCGGCAAGCCTCATGCGCCGATCTATGCTGCCGCGCTGAAGGCGGCCGGCGAGGTGCTGGGCCGGGAGTTGCGCCGCGACGAAGTCCTGGCCATCGGCGACGGCATGCTGACCGACGTCAAGGGCGCGTCCGACAACGGCATCGACGTGCTCTACGTGTCGGGCGGAATCCATGCCAGGGACTACGGCCATCCCGACAATCCGGAGCCGGAGAAACTCCAGGCGTTCCTGGCCGAACACGGGTTTGATCCCGTGGCGACGATGGCGAAACTGCGTTAGGGCCGGACGCCATGGGCAGGGTTTTCCAGCATGTAAAGGGAGGCGCGCCGCTCGATGCGAGCTTGCGCGGCGGCGTCGTGGCGATCGGCAATTTCGACGGTGTGCATCGCGGCCACCAGGCCGTGCTGCAGCAGGCGCTCGATGAGGCCGGGCGGCGCGGGGCGCCGGCGCTTGTACTGACCTTCGAGCCGCATCCGCGCAAGCTGTTCCGGCCTGATCGGCCGCTCTTCATCCTGACGCCGCCGGCGATGAAGGCAAAGCTCCTGTCGGAACTGGGTTTCGCCGCAATGGTGGAACAGTCCTTCACGCGCGAATTCGCAGGGCTCTCGGCGGAAAGCTTCGTCACCGACGTGCTGGAGGCACGGCTCGGCGTCAGCCACTCGGTCACCGGGGTCG
The DNA here is from genome assembly GCA_030852655.1 of Pseudomonadota bacterium. Lineage (GTDB taxonomy): Bacteria > Pseudomonadota > Alphaproteobacteria > Rhizobiales > Rhizobiaceae > Mesorhizobium_K. Next base: position 9,159 of record JALYWP010000078.1, read on the forward strand.
ACTTCCATTTCGGCAAGGACAGGCAGGGCGGTCCCGCCTTCCTGATGGCGAGCGGCGAACGGCACGGCTTCGGCGTGTCGCTGGTGGATGCTTTCCGCGACGAGGGCGCGGAAGTCGTCTCGTCGAGCCGCATCCGAGCGCTTCTGGTGGAGGGCGATGCGGCGCAAGCCGCGTGGCTGCTCGGCTATCGTTTCACGGTGCAGGCGGAGGTGACTGCCGGCCAGAAACTCGGCCGCACGCTCGGTTTCCCGACGGCGAACATGCGACTTCCAGCGGATGCGGCGCTGCGGCACGGCATCTATGCCGTGCGATTCCGCAGGCAGGACGGGTCGCTGCATGACGGGGTGGCGAGTTTCGGCAGACGTCCGACCGTCGACGACAATGGCGCGCCGCTGCTCGAAACCTTCCTGTTCGATTTTTCCGGCGACCTTTACGGCGAGACCTGCCGGGTTTCCTTCTTCGGGTTCCTGCGCGGCGAGGAGAAGTTCGACGGACTTGATCCGCTCGTCGCGCAGATGAAGCGCGACGAGGTGGAGGCAAGGGCGCTGTTGGCGGGCGTCAGGCCGCTGTCCGACCTCGATCGCGCTGTCGCCTTCTGAATCAGGCTCTGCGCAAGGCGAAGCCGAAGCCGATATAGGTGATGCCCTGGAAGATCAGGTCGATCGCGAGGAACAGGCCGAGTATCCAAAGGCTGTTGAGCGGCCAGCCGCTGAAGATGATCAGGCCGGCAAGCGTGGTGACGACGCCAGCCGCGACGACCCAGCCCCAGCCTTCGAGATTCTTGCTGGTGATGCCGATCCAGATGCGCACCAGGCCGGAGGCGATCAGGCTGATGGCCAGGAACAGGGTGAGGACTGCCGTCGCAAGGAGCGGATTGCTGAATGCCAGGTAGCCCGCGACGACGTAGAGCAGGCCGCTCAGCAGCCACAGGATGAACTTGCCCCAGGTCTTCACACCAAACGCGTGGATGATTTCGACGAAGCCGGCCACGATCATCATCGCGCCGACGAAGAGCACCGATGCTGCCGTGGCGACCAACAGGTTGCCGGCTGCGATGATGCCTACTGCCAGCACGACGATGCCAAGCAGCACGAACCATCCCCATTTGGAGCGTACCGTAGCGTCGCCAATCGGCACTTGATCGGTAGTTACCATTGTCCCTCTCCATGAAAGCGTGAATCGGCGTGGATATGACGCAGCGTCACGAGCGAACGCTATCCGCCGCAGCAGGGTCCGTCCAGTGGCTACAAGTTATGGCAGGGAACAAATCGAGCGTTTATCGGCCGGTTAATTCAAATTTTACTATGGCGGCCGCAAACCCGGGCTGTTAACGGGAAACTCCTGTGCGAGAATCCAGCATGAAGTCTTTCAATCGCCTTTGGACTGCATTTTCGGCGCTTGCCATCGTGGCGGCGCCGGCGCCGGCACTCGCCGAAGGCGGGCTGTTCGACTGGGTCCGTGGCGACTGGAAGCTGATCGTCGGCGCGACCGGCATGGTCGCGCCGGATTTCGAAGGATCAAAGGACCTGATGTTCAAGGTCTCGCCGATCATCTCGGTCGGCAAGGCCGGGCCGGAAGCCCGCTTCACCTCGCGCAACGACGGCATCTCGTTTTCGCTCTACGACAATGGCCGCTTGCGGGCAGGTCCGACCGGCAAGATCATCTTCGAGCGCGATGAGGATGACTCGGACGACCTTCGCGGGCTGGATCCGGTTCGCTTCGGCACCGAGCTCGGCGGCTTCGCGGAAATCTATCCGAGCGACTGGCTGCGCCTGCGCGGCGAGGTCCGGCATGGGATCAGGTCGCATAGCGGCATCGTCGCCGACGTGGCGGCAGATGCGTTCCTCGACGTCACGCCGTCCGTGCGAGTCTCGGGCGGCCCGCGGATTTCCTTCGCCTCCGCAGACTATTTCGAGGCCTATTACGGCGTGAATGCACAGGAATCGATCGATTCCGGGCTGTCCGAATATCATCCGGACGGCGGCATAAAGTCGATCGGCGTCGGCGGCGCCTATGACTGGAAGGCGACGGAAAAGCTGACGACGAGCGTGTTCGGCGAATATTCGCGGCTGATGGGCTCGGCGGCGGATTCCAGCCTCGTGGAGGAGCGCGGCTCGCCCAACCAGTTCACCTTCGGGGTCTCGGCCGCCTACCGCTTCGACTTCACGATGTAGAAGCCGCTTAACCTCAGCCGCAAGAAGCGCTTTATTCCGGACGCGGCTTTCGCTAGAAGCACGGCCATGACGCACCTTTTGCGCATGCCGGTAACGGCGATACGAATTATTTGCCCGGTCCCCGCAGCCTGACGCTGCCGGAAGCCGGGATATTTCCGCGCGCAAAAAACTCGCGCTTTCCAGAAATCATGATAGTCAACGCCCGGGCCGCTGACGCGCGGGCAATTCAGGCAAGCCATATGACCGACACGACCGACAAGATCGACTATTCGAAGACGCTCAACCTGCCGCAGACCGATTTCCCGATGCGCGCCGGCCTGCCCGAAAAGGAGCCGGCGATCGTCAAGCGCTGGCAGGAGATGGACATGTACAGGCGGCTGCGCGAGGACGCGGCCGGCCGCGAGAAATTCGTGCTGCATGACGGCCCGCCCTACGCCAACGGCAACATCCATATCGGCCACGCGCTGAACAAGGTGCTGAAGGACGTGATCACGCGCTCCTTCCAGATGCGCGGTTTCGACTCGAACTACGTGCCGGGCTGGGACTGCCACGGCCTGCCGATCGAGTGGAAGATCGAGGAGGAGAACTACCGCTCGAAGGGCAAGTCGAAGCCCGATCTGTCCGACCCCGCGGCGATGATCGAGTTCCGTAGGGAATGCCGCGCCTATGCCGAGCACTGGATCAAGGTGCAGGGGGCCGAGTTCCAGCGGTTGGGCGTGGTCGGCGACTTCGACAATCCGTATCTGACCATGGCCTACCACGCGGAGTCGCGCATCGCCGGCGAACTGTTGAAATTCGCGATGAGCGGGCAGCTCTATCGCGGCTCGAAGCCAGTGATGTGGAGCGTGGTCGAGCGGACCGCTCTGGCCGAGGCCGAGATCGAGTACCACGACTATGAGAGCGACACGATCTGGGTGAAGTTTCCGGTCGCCCTTCGGCCAGACGTCGCCTTTGCAGCGGTGGAGGGCAAGGGTCTGACGGTCGCCGAACAGGTTGAACGTCGCGACGAACTTCTAGGCGCTGCCGTTGTCATCTGGACAACGACTCCTTGGACGATTCCCGGCAACCGGGCTGTCGCCTTTTCGCCTCGTATCGAATATGGCGTCTATGAAGTCTCGGAAGTCGAGAACGATTTCGGCCCTCGCGTCGGCGAAAAGCTGATCTTCGCCCAACAACTGGCCGAAGATGCCGCGACCAAGGCCAAGCTCAAGTTGAATCTGGTCCGCAACGTTTCGGCGGAAGAGCTTGAGACGATTCAGCTTTCCCATCCGCTCAAGGGCCTCGGCGGCGGCTATCAATTCCCCGTCCCGCTTCTCCCCGGCGACCACGTCACCGACGATGCCGGCACTGGTTTCGTGCACACCGCGCCCGGCCA
>JALYWP010000081.1 GCA_030852655.1 Pseudomonadota bacterium
TCGGACCATCGCTGAAGGAACGCGGCTTCATCCTGGTCGGCATCGACGTCATCGGCGACTGGATGACGGAGATCAACGTCACCTCGCCGACCGGTGTGCGCGAGGTACGGCGTTTCGGCGGCGCTGACATAGCCTCGCTGTTCTGGGATGCGGTGGAAGCGCGCAAGGGCCAGGCATGAGGCCGATGTTGCGGCAATTCGCGGCGGATTCGCGCCTGCTTTGTTCCGCAATCTCTACCCGAAACAACCTGACGACAGCCAGAACATGTATTTGTTCTCGTCTTGTTCTTGCTTTATCCGAAAAGTCGTGCTTTCCTGACGTTAAGGGAAACTGATCCGATCGTTGCGGCCTGATGCCGCCGGATCCGGAGGGGCGGCATGGTTTCACGCGTACGCACGGTTGCGTTCCAGGGCATCGAGGCGGTGCCGGTGGACGTTCAGGTGATGATCGCGCCCGGAAAGCCGAACATCCACATTGTCGGCCTGCCCGACAAGGCGGTGGCGGAAAGCCGCGAGCGCGTGCAGGCAGCCCTGCACGCCTCCGGCCTGTCGATGCCGGCCAAGAAGGTGACCGTCAATCTCGCTCCCGCCGATCTTCCCAAGGAAGGCAGCCATTACGACCTGCCGATCGCGCTCGGCCTGATGGCGGCGCTGGGCGCCGTTCCGGGCGATGCGCTTGCGGCCTATGTCGTGCTCGGCGAACTGTCGCTCGACGGTACGATCGCTGCCGTCGCCGGCGCGCTGCCCGCGGCGATCGGCGCCAATGCGGAAGGCAAGGGGCTGATCTGTCCGCATGGCTGCGGCCCCGAAGCGGCCTGGGCAGGCGCCGAGATCGATATTCTCGCACCGCGCAGCCTGATCGCCATCGCCAATCATTTCCGCGGCACGCAGGTGCTGTCGCGGCCCGAGGCGAGCGTCCATCTATCGGCAAGCAACCTGCCCGACCTTGCCGACATCAAGGGACAGGAGAGCGCGCGCCGCGCGCTCGAAGTGGCGGCAGCCGGCGGACACAATCTCCTGATGGTCGGCCCTCCCGGCTCCGGCAAGTCGATGCTGGCCCAGCGCCTGCCCTCGATCCTGCCCAGGCTGCAGCCGAAGGAACTTCTCGAAGTCTCGATGATCGCCTCGATGGCCGGCGAACTCGCTGGCGGCAAGCTGACCGATCGCAGGCCGTTCCGTTCGCCGCATCATTCCGCTTCCATGGCCGCCATGGTCGGCGGCGGCTTGCGCGTGCGCCCTGGCGAAGTGTCGCTGGCCCATAATGGTGTGCTCTTCCTCGACGAATTCCCGGAGTTCACCCCGCAGGCGCTGGACGCGCTGCGCCAGCCGCTCGAAACAGGCGAATGCATGATCGCGCGGGCCAACCATCGCGTCACCTATCCGGCGCGCATCCAACTTGTCGCCGCGATGAACCCGTGCCGCTGCGGCATGGCGGGCGAGCCTGGCTATCGCTGCGCGCGGGGCCCGCGCTGCCAGACAGACTACCAGGCGCGCATTTCCGGACCGCTGCTCGACCGAATCGACCTGCGCGTCGATGTACCGGCGGTGTCGGCCGGTGACCTGATCCGCCCCGGCCGGGCCGAACCGAGCGCCGCCGTCGCGGCCCGCGTGCTCGCCGCCCGGCAGCTCCAGCAGACGCGCCTCGACAGGCTCGGCGTCGCGGCCATGACCAATGCGCATTGTCCGACGTCGCTGATCGAGGAGATCGCCGCGCCGGACGCCGCCGGCCTGGCGCTGCTGCACGATGCCAGCGAAAAACTCGGCTTTTCCGCACGCGCCTATCATCGCGTTCTCAGGGTTGCCCGCACGCTCGCCGACCTCGACCAGTCCGAAACCGTCGGGCGCATCCATCTCGCGGAGGCGATTTCCTACCGCATGAGCGCCGAACGCATGGCGCAGGCGGCGTAAGACACCGGATCGAATCTCGATGGATCGGGTGCTGAACAAACGGGAGCGCTGCGCCGGCAAGTCCCGCACCGCCGCGCGCAGAAAAACCGGTAGGAAGGCGAAGAGCGGCGGCTATTTCACCGAGCCGACCAGCGGTTCCGGCTGGCCTTCGCGGATCGTCACCCAGCGCCCGGTATGGTTGGACGCCTGGCGCTTAAGAAAGCGGTAGCCGGTCTGGTTCCATTGGAGGACCGAGTCGGTCAGATTGTCGAGCACGAAGTCACCCTCGTCGGTACGCACCGTCAACACGGCATGCCCCTCGCCGTCCGGCTTGTGCACCACCGTGACCAGGAGGTTGGACAATGACAGTCCCTGGCGCTTGAGGTTGCGACGCTTTTCGAGCACGTAGTCCTCGCAGTCGCCGGCGCCGACCGGATAGGTCCAGACCTCGTCCTTGCCGTAGAGGTCGATGTCGTTCATCGGCTTGATCGCCGCGTTGACGCCGACATTGACGGCGACGATCTGCTTCCACAGCGTGCCGGACATGCGCTCGGGACCGTTGTCGCGCAGCCGGATGTTGCATTCGACGGGATTTGCCTGGCAGAATTCGTAATGCCCGATCGGTTGCGAGGTGAGGCCTCCGGTCAGCATCTGCTGCGTGGCGGACGCCTGCGTCGCGCAGAGACCCGCAACGAGAGCTGTTCCCGCTGCGATCAAAAGACGAATCCGTGCTTGCCCCGACTGCCGTGAGGAACCCATTTACCCCGGCCCTGCCCATTTTTTCGTTTCTTAAGGAAACGTTAAGGGCGAATGTCGGGGCCTGTCAATTCGATTGGCCGTCAGATCGCCGTGATGGTTACCGTGCCAGGGTGACCGCGGCGAATTTGCAACAGAACGGCAGGCAGGGCCGCGGATCAGCCGCTGCCCCTGCGCGGCCGGGCCTTGCCTGCCTGGACCTTGGGTGC
>JALYWP010000106.1 GCA_030852655.1 Pseudomonadota bacterium
CTGATTGCGAGATAGATCAGCGCCGCCAGCACGTAGAGGATCAGCGGCTCGTAGGTGGTGGCGACGATGCGCTGCGCGGCCTGGAAGAGTTCCGGCACGGTGATGGCAGCGGCCAGCGACGTGTCCTTGACCAGCGAGATGAAGGTGTTCGACAGCGGCGGCACGGCCACCCTTGCTGCCTGCGGCAGGATGGTGCGGCGCATGGTCTGCCCCCACGACATGCCGATCGAGAAGGACGCCTCCCACTGGCCCTTGGCGACGGACGAGATCGCCGCCCGGATGATCTCGGACGTATAGGCGCCGACGCTCAGCGTGAAGCCGATGACCGCCGCCGGGAAGGCGTCGATCAGTATGCCGGCCGAGGGCAGCCCGTAGAAGATCAGGAAGAGCTGCACCAGCAGCGGCGTGCCGCGGATGATCCAGACATAGAAGCGCACCACCGCCGCCAGCGGCCTCGGCCCGAACAGGCGGATCAGCGCCGAGACGAGCCCGAGCCCGAGCCCGAGCACGAAGGAGAGCAGCGTAAGCGGGATGGTGAAGACGAGCCCGGCCCACAGGAGGGGCCCGAGCGAATCGAGCATCAGTTGCAGCCAGTGCGGCACGGAGGCCTCCCGTCAGGTCTTTGAAACTGAAACGCAATGAGACTGAAAGGCCTTGGAATTAAAGACCGTCATCCTCGGGCTCCAACGCCGTCATCTTCGGGCTTGTCCCGAGGATCTGCCATAAGAAGGCAGCTTACAACAACCGTTGCAACGGCGTTGACCTGGATTCCCCGATGCAGCAGATGCTCGGGACAAGGATGACGGTCGCGGCGCTGGCGATTGGCGCATCCTCTCCCCCGGGCAGGGGGAGAGGTGGATCGGTCTGGAGGACCGAGACGGAGAGGGGTGCTTCAGCGTATGCAGGCAACCCTTACTGCGAAACGTCCTGGCCGAAATACTTGTCCGAAATCTTCTGGTACGTCCCGTCCGCCTTGATCTCCTCCAGCGCCTGGTTGATCGCGGCAACGAGTTCCGGGTCGCCCTTGCGAACGATGACGCCCGAATAGGACGCCTCGTCCTCGGTCGCGGCGATCTTCACCGGCGCGTTCGGCTGCTTCTTCTTGAAGTCCAGGAAGGAGAGGCTGTCGTTGATGGTGGCGTCGGCGCGGCCTTGCACGACCAGCGCGATCGACTGATCGAAGCCGTCGGTGCCGACGAGGTCCGCACCCGCTTCCTGTGCCATCTTGCCGTAATTGCTGGTCAGCGACTGGGCGGACTTCTTGCCCGAGAGGTCGGCGAAGCTCTTTATGTCCTCATTGTCTTCGCGCACGATCAGCGCGGCCTTGGAGGCGATATAGGGTTCGGAAAAGGCGAACTTCGCCTGACGCTCCTCGGTGATGCCGACCTGGTTGATGACCGTGTCGTAGCGCTTGACGTCGAGCCCGGCGATGAGCCCGTCCCACTTGCCTTCGACGAATTCGGGCTTCACGCCGAGCTTCTCGGCGATCGCCTCGCCGATCTCGACGTCGAAGCCGACCAGCTTGCCGCTGGCGTCATGGTAGGTGAAGGGCGCATAGGTGCCCTCGGTGCCGATCTTGATCACGCCCGCCGCCTTGATGGCGTCGAGGTTCTCGCCGGCCTGGCCGGGCAGCACGGCAAGCGCCTGCACGGCGCCGCCGATGAGGATCGAGGCGAGGATGGATGTGAGCCGGTTCATGGGAGTTTTCCGTTGCTTTTGCGTGGGGAGGAAGATGCCCGCAAATCTAGGACGCCCGGCGCGGCGAACAAGGATGCGGCTTTGAGGAATTCCGGCGGGCTCGGAAATCCATTCCAAGGAACTCCGGAAGGAAGCAATGAAATTCCAATCCGTCTGGGCAATCCCCGGACGGGCGAAATATCCCGTTCGTTTTCAACGTCTGTGGGAGCGCCACGTGGCAGGGCGACAAAACTTGACGATCGCAGCCTTCGGCGCCCTGTCGTTCCGGGGATGGCAGCGGATCGGATTGGGCGCGAGCGACGGCCGGGGTAGGGGTAGCCGGACGCCCCCGTGGCAGGG
>JALYWP010000157.1 GCA_030852655.1 Pseudomonadota bacterium
GGATGAATCTTACCCGGGAAGTCCGCAACGGCAGGAACTTCGAATATTATGGCGAAGATCCCCTGCTGAACGCTACCCTTGCAGCAGAACAGGTGAACGGCATCCAGAGCCAGCAGGTCATCTCGACACTCAAGCATTACACGCTCAACGCCAACGAGACGAACCGGCACTGGCTCGATGCGATCATCGACCCGGTGGCACATCGCGAGTCGGACCTTCTCGCGTTCCAGATCGCGATCGAGCGATCCGAGCCGGGCGCGATCATGAGCGGCTACAACAAGATCAACGGCGAGTATGCCGGCGGCAGCCATCACCTGCTCAATGAAGTTCTCAAGGGTGCCTGGGGCTACAAGGGCTATGTGATGTCCGATTGGGGTGCGACGCCGGAATGGCAATACGCGCTCCACGGTCTCGACCAGGAGTCCGGCGCCCAGGCCGATCGGTTCATGTGGAGCCTGGATGCCGAGCCGTTCGCGGAACCGCTGCGGCAAGCCTATGCCGAAGGAAAGCTTCCCAAGGAGCGCCTGTCGGACATGGTGCGCCGCATTCTTCACTCGGCCTATGCGGTGGGTATCGACAAGTGGGAAGCGGCTCCCGCGGTCGACATGGCGACGCACAACGAGATCGCGCTTGAGATGGCCCGCCAGGGCATCGTCCTTCTGAAGAATGAAAGCGCGCTGCCGCTCGCGGCCGACAAGCCGCTGAAGATCGCCGTCATTGGCGGCTATGCCCAGCAGGGCGTGATCAGCGGGACGGGTTCCGGCGCGGTGGCACCCGTCGGCGGCTTTGCCAGCACGAGCAAGATCGGCGGCGCCGGCGTCATGGGCAAGCACCGCAACCTCTTCCTGTTCCAGCCGTCTCCGGTCGAGGCGTTGCAGAAGGCTTTCCCGAACGCTCAGGTCGAGTTCGATCCCGGCTACACGCCGGCGGAGGCAGCGCTCACGGCGAGGCGCTCCGACGTGGTCATTGCGTTCGGCATCCGCGTCGAGGGCGAAGGTTTCGATCTGCCCGACCTGTCGCTGCCTTGGGGGCAGGACGCGGTGATCGATGCGGTTGCCACGGCGAACCCCAACACGATCGTCGTGCTCGAAACCGGCAACCCGGTGTCCATGCCGTGGCGGGACAAGGTGAAGGCCATCGTGCAGGCGTGGTATCCAGGCCAGGCGGGCGCTCAGGCGATCGCCGAGGTGCTTGCGGGCGAGGTCAATCCGTCGGGCCGCACACCGATCACTTGGCCTGCGAGCTTGGCCGATACGCCGCGGCCGACACTATCCGGCCTTGGCACGCCGTGGGGCACGCCCGTCACCATCCGCTATGACGAGGGCGCGGAGGTCGGCTATCGCTGGTATGCGAAGAAGGACATCAAGCCGCTCTACGCCTTCGGGCATGGGCTCAGTTACACCAACTTCGCCTATAGCGACCTCAGCATCTCCGGCGGTACCGATGCAACAGCCGCGACAGGAAGCGGACAGCCGGCGGTAACATCGGCCAGCGCGGCCGTGCCCGCTCTGACGACGGAAGCGAAAGCCAATCTTCTGTCTGGCGGCGAGACTGTCACCGCAACCTTCACCGTAGCCAACACGGGCGATCGGCAGGGTGCGGATGTGCCACAGCTCTATCTCACCGCGGCGCCGGACGAACAGCGCATGCGATTGCTTGGCTTCGAGCGTGTGGTGCTGAAACCGGGGGAGTCGAAGCAGGTGACGCTCACGGTGGACCCGCGGCTGCTCGCGCGGTTCGACGGCAAGGCAAACCAGTGGCGCATCACCGAAGGCGCATACCAGGTCGCGCTCGGCAAATCGGCCGCTGACCTGGTGCTGACCGGCAGCGCCGATCTGCGAGGCGGGTTATTCGGACACTAGAACGGCAGAGGCATTCAGGGGACGGAGCCTAAAGTGGTAGGATGTATCGAGGGAGGCAGCAATGAGGAATGTTCGCATGGTTCTTGGAGGCGCGCTCGCCTCCATCGTCTTGGTCTCGGCCTTCGTGATTGTGGAGCCCGCCGCCGCGCAGGACAGTTCGGGCGAGGCACAGACTCAGCCCGTTGCAGGCACGCTCGAATACAAGGGAACCGTTGCTGCCGCCCTCGAAGGCGAAGTAGCACCTCGCATCGATGGGCTGCTCACAGCAATCAAGTTCAAGGCTGGCCAGTTCGTAAACAAGGGAGACCTCCTGTTCGAGTTCGGCACTCGGGACAAGGAACTCTCGCTCGCCTTGGCTCAGGCTGGACTGAAACAGGCCGAGGCTCAGCTGCGCCTTGCCGATGTCGCATTGAAGAACGCCGAAACGCTGCGAAATCGCAACGTCTCGTCGGAAATGCAGTATCTGCAGGCGCAAGCACAGCGTGACATCGCCGCGGCAACCGCCGAGCAGGCCAGCGCCAATGTGCAGTTGGCCGAACTGGCGCTTAGTCAGATGAAGCTCTTTGCCCCGATCTCCGGCATCGTCAGCCGTCCATATGTTAAGGAGGGGGCATACATCACCAAGGAGGCCCGCGATCAGAGCCGCCTTGCCACGGTGGCCCAGCTAGATCCCATCCATGTCGTCGGCAAGGCGCCGGCTTCCGCGTATTTCCAGCGTGGCGATACGATCACTACTGTCGAGCAGGCTGCCGGACAGCGGGAGTTTGACCTTATACTGCCTACAGGCGACATCTATCCGCATAAGGGACGTTTCGTTGCGGGGAACTACGAATTCGATCCCGTCACTCAGACTGTGGAGGTTACCATCGAGTTTCCCAATCCAGAATTGACTCTTAGACCTGGTCTCGATGTAACGTTACGATCATTTGTCCGGAGGCAATGAGATGACGGCGCCGAAACAACATGATTCATTGTCGCGCCTCTGAGCCCGGCGACCGATTCCGCAAAATTCGGCGCGTAGCATTTCAGGGAGGCGCCATTCGGGTCTCAATGTCCGACATGAGGGCGCCTCGCATTCGGAGGTCGTTAACAGGTCAAGGGGCAGCTTTCCCGAATTGACCGACCGCGTCTTCGCCAGGTCAATTTATGCGGCAGCGCCACCGCGACCAGCATGTTCCTGCGCATATTCCGCCGCGCAATCGGCCTCACGCCCTATCAATTCCTGTTGAACACACGGCTGCGCCAGGCTGCCCTGCGCCTGCCCGCCGGGCCTGACGCCGTGTCGGCGGCCGCCTGCGACACCGGCTTCGGCGACCTCTCCACCTTCAACGCCGCGTTTCGCGCGCGATTCGGCGCTCCACCCGGGTTTTTCCGGCGCGATCGGGCTTCGCCCGTGCCTTCTTTGCCATAGTCGCCCTGATTGCCGCGGCAGGCCCTTGATTCCACTTGTCGCTGGGTCAAAAATCGTGGACAAGACGGCCTCATGGGACTTGCTTGGGTGTCCTGGAATGCCTCCGTCGATTTTCAGCATCGAAAGCAAGCCTGCGCCGGA
>JALYWP010000159.1 GCA_030852655.1 Pseudomonadota bacterium
CGCGGCTCGTCGACCAGGAAGAAATCGCGCGCGTCGACCTGCCCGGTCATCGGGCCGTCGGCGCCGCCGGTCAATGCGAGGTCGATCGTGCCGCCTTCCATGTGCTGGTAGATGTCGAGGAAGCGCAGGATCGCGCCGGCGTCGGCCGAAGTCATGCGCATCGCGCGGCCGCCGCCCTCGGCGCCGCTGCGCAATCCGACCTTTGCGCCGGAGCCGGCGACGGCATCGACTTCCAGACGATCGACCCTGTCGCCCCGGCCGCGGTATTCGAGCTTCACATCGGTGAGTTTCTCGTCATGGAAGCCGGTGACCGTCTTCACGTCCACGCTGACCGACACAGACCCGCGCTTCTGCGCGACCTTCGTCGCCGTGCTCGTGTCGGCGGTGAACTGCCTCACCAGCGAGCGAGCGTCGAGCGTTTCACCCTTGACGTCTATAGCGTAGCCTTTCGCTGATTGCCGGACGGTAACGGCCACGTCGTCGTTGCGGTTGAGCCTCACCTTGGTGAAGTCCGCTTGCGACAGGCTGCCGCCGGAAAGCGCGATGGAGCCGACGATTCCGAAGGTCGCACCGCTGAGGTTGAAGTCCGACAGCGTCGCCTTGCCGTCCCCGTTCTCGAGCATGAAGCTCACACTGCCGGCAATGCCCGCGCCCTTCGTCCATCCCGCCCAGGGAATGTTCAGTTGCGCGCCGGTGAGATCGGCCTCGACCATCTGCCTGCCGTCGCCCTTGGAATCGAGAGCGACCTTGACCGGGCCCTTCACCATGGCGCCGAGGCCCGGGAGGATCGTCTCGCGCGTCTTCTCGTCCAGGGACAGCCGGATCAGACGCTTCCGCTCCTGCACGCTCTCGCCCAGCGGCTCGATGATGTCGATTTCGGCGGGCACACCCCCAAGTTCCGCCTTGGCTGCGATCATGGCCTGGGTCTTGTCTACTGTGATCTTGCCTTCCGCGTTGGAAACCATCTGGCCGTCTATCGGCTTGCTGATGGCCAGGCCCTGGTAGTCGAGTGTCACCAGCCAGTTGAGCCGTTCCTTGTCGACACCTTTCTGGAGCGGGATGTCCGCCTTCACGTTGCCGGAAACCTGGCCGGTGAATTCGTCCGGCGCCAGCCCGACATAGCGCATGGCGTTGATCGGGTCGTAGGAGGCGAGTTCGATGATGGCCGGCGCCTCGCCGGCGACGTCGATGTCCAGCGCACCGACGACCGGCCGCACATTGGCCTTCTTGACCGCAAGGCTGCCATTGCTTGCGGCGACGGTGCGCCCGCTCGGCAGGTAGACCGTACCGGACGTGAGCGCGATATCGACATCGTTGCCCCTGTAGTCGACTGTTCCGGTCGCATCCCTAACGGGCGGGATCATGCCTGCGGTGTCGAAGCGGGTGCCCTCCAGCTTGAAGGTGCCGAACGACTCGTTGGCCGAGAGCGGAAGCTTCGCCGCGCTCGGGCGCCCGGGCTCGACGCGATATTGCAGCTGACCCTCGCTCACCCTTCCGCCGAAGACGTTGTTGAGCACCCAGTTGCGGGCACCGCGGCCGGAAAACCATGGCCAGAGTTGCTTGACCTGCGACACCGGCATGTCGTGCACGTTGAACGCGACCGACTGCCCTGGAGCCTGCCCCTCCACAAAGCGTATCGTCGCCGTGCCAAGCGCCTCGCCGCGTCCGCCCTTGACGACGATTTCGCTGGCCAACAGGATTTTCTTCTCGACCAGGTAGGTTCCCGCGAGTTGGAGCGCGGTGGCCATCGCCGGCTCCGGCGAGCCCTCGGGCGCGATGGTAGAGCGCGCGCTCACGAAATTGAAACGGTAGGCCGGCTCGTCGTCAGGGCTGCCGGTCGCGGGGCGCGGCCCGATCAAGCCTTTGAAGTCCAGGATCGAGCGGCCGACTGCGACGCGCAGGCGCTCGACCTCGACCCTGTCTCTTCCTTCGACGAAGTGTCCCGCGAAGTCTATGTCGGCAGACAGGACGCCACGGGTGCCGCCAAGCTCCACGGCGGAGCCCGTCGAGTTGAACGAGGCGTCGATGCGGGCGCTCTCGCCCTGGCCACCCTCGGTTCCGCTCACGCTCAACTCGATCGTGCCGAGTCGGCTGCCAGTCGCCTCGCCGACGTCCTGCGCCGGCGTGGATGCCGACACTTCCAGATCTGAGATGCGGCGCGTAGTACCGTCTCGCGTGGCTGCCGCGTCGATGGCGATCGCGCGACCGCCAATCTCCAGGTCGGACGAGAAGGTCAGGCTGTCGCCCTGGGCCTCTTTCAGGACGGATTCGACCACGCGGATGCTGGCTACGCCCTCCCCCGCCGGCATCACGATCTCGACATCGTCTAGCGCGATGCGCCGCAGCGACTTCGATCCCATGGCGCTCAGCACCTTGTGTGCCGAGGCGAAAACGGCCTTGGCCACGAGGTCGGGCTCGACAAGGCCCGCCTCGTTGCGGAAGGGGGCGGTCCAGTCGGAACTGCTTTCGCCGAAACGCATGCCGTCCACCATGATGCGCGCGTCGGAAAGGCTGGCGCTCGAAACGCGCACGTCGCCGGAAAGGAGCGGCAGCAGGCGGACGCCGAAACGCACCGCGCCGGCTTGCGCGATCTCCCTGCCGTCGGCATTGCGCTTCAAGCTGACGTCACGGACCTCCAGTGCCAAGAAACGGATTCCGTCGAAGGTGATGCGGGCTGGCCCGACGGTCGCGTCGATGTCGATGCCGGCGACTTGCTTCAGCGCCTCTTCGGCTGCGATGCGCAGCCGCTCCGAGCCGATGCCAGAAGCGCCGATCGCGTAGACGGCGATAAGCACGAGCAGGACGAACGCAGCCGTGCCGCCCGCTACGCGGAGCAGGATCGTTCCAGCACCTCGCGGCAGTCGCCATTGCCGGGCGGGTTCGGCCATTGTCCCGGCGGACGGGAGAGTCGCGAGATCGGTGATCTCGTCACGCCTGAACCTTATCTTTTCGTGTTTCGGTAGCTCGCGCTCCACCCGATTTTCCGTATCTTGCGTCAGCGGCGTAGACGACTCCTGCCGCAACACTATATCGGTGCGGCCTTTCACGTAACCCGATCAAGGACATAGCCATGGCCGAATTGACATCCGGAGACGACGCGCCGCTGTTCTCGTTGCCAGCAGACGACGGCCGAATGGTCCGGCTGACAGAGCTTCGCGGCAAAATCGTGGTCGTGTTCTTCTATCCGCAGGACAACACCAAGAGCTGCACCGCCGAGGCCATCGATTTCTCGAAGCATCATGCCGCCTTCGAGAAGGCGGGAGCCGTTGTGATCGGCATCTCTCCCGACAGTCTGAAAAAGCACGGGAAGTTCAAATCGAAACACGGGCTTGCGATGCCCTTGCTCGCCGACGAGAGGCGCGATGCGATCGAAGCCTACGGCGTCTGGGGCGAAAAGACGATGTTCGGCCATAAATATATGGGCGTCATCCGCGCGACCTTCCTGATCGACCGGGACGGCAAGATCGCCCGCATCTGGCGCAATGTCCGGGTACCGGGCCATGCCGAGGAGGTGCTCGAATCGGCGAAAGAGCTCTGACATATCTGCGGACGTGGAACAAATACCGTCCCGCGGCGTTTCTTCACTTGAAATCATCGTGGGAGAACAACATGTTACGCGGAGTGCTTCTTTGGATGCTCGGGATTCCCATTCCCATCATAATCCTGCTGTGGCTTTTCCTGGATTAACGCATATCTCGCGAAAGTGGCCCCGTGTCGGGGCAAAGACATGCGTATAGGGGCCCTATGGTCAGGTCCGGTTTTTACGCGTTCTCGCGTAACCGAAGCCTGCGCTCCTCCTGACCTCGGAGCGCGGGCTTCTTTTGTCCTTCGCCTGCAAGTTCTTGACGAACACGACCATCGCTAAGGGCTTTGTTAACCCTAACGATGTGTAATCGGCCGCGTCGCAATCTTAGCGGTCGGGCGCTCGTTCCAGTGGCAGAGACAAGTCGGTCAACGGTTTTCGGCAAGCGCAAGGAACCACACACGGTCATCATCGCGCGCGGCGACGACATCCGTCATTTCCAGGTCCATCCCTGGCTGGCTGCGCTCGGCGGCTCGGCACTTGCGGCCATGGCCATCGGCTACCTGCTCGCAACCTCATACCTGGTCCTCAGGGACGATCTGATCGACGCGACTTCGGCACGGCAGGCGCGCTTGCAGCAGGCATACGAAGATCGCATCTCGGCTTTGCGCGCGCAGGTCGACCGCATCACCAGCCGGCAGTTGCTCGACCAGCAGTTGATGGAAACCAAGGTTGGAGAACTGCTAGAGCGGCAGACTCAGTTGACGCAGCGCCACGGGCGGCTCGAGCCAATTCTCGACCGTACCGGACAGGACGCCGAGAGGCTGCCCGACGCTGCGCCGCTGCCTCCGGAGAAGCCCGACTTCCGCGCCGGATTCGGCGGGACATCGCAGGAATTCGTGCTCGCCAACGCCGCGCCAGCGCCCTTTTCCTTTTGGTCGACACGCAACTCGGCGGCGCCCGACCAGCCCCCTGCCGGCCGCTCGGCGGCGGATCGGGCCGACAGGCTGTTCGTCGCCATCAACCAGTCGCTGCGCACGATCGAGTCCGAGCAGATGGCCCGCATCAACACGCTCGCCGAGGACGCCTACCAGACCGCCGACGCGATATCGAACGCACTCGAAGAGGCTGGCCTCAGGGTCGGCGGCGGCAACGACGGCGTCGGTGGCCCACTGGTGGCGATCGACAACCCCGCCATGTTCGATACCAAGGTCAGGGAACTCGACGAAGCGCTTGATCTTCTTGATAGAATGAAGTCCGAAGTACTCAACCTTCCAATCGCCAATCCTTCGCCCGGCCATTCGATATCCAGCAAGTTCGGTGTCCGCAAGGACCCCCTGCTCGGCTCACCGGCCATGCATTCGGGGATGGACTTCCGCGCGCCGATGGGCTCGGACGCCCGCGTCACCGCGGCGGGCATTGTGGTCAGCGCCGGCTGGAACGGCGGTTATGGCCGCATGGTCGAGGTCAGGCACGCCAGCGGCTTCTCGACCCGCTATGGGCATCTGAGCAAGATACTGGTCAAGGAAGGCCAGGAACTCTCTGCCGGCGACGTGGTCGGCAAGGTCGGCAGCAGTGGCCGCTCGACCGGGCCGCACCTGCACTACGAAGTCCGCCGCAACGGCGACGCTCTCAATCCGGTGCGTTTCCTGGAGGCCGGCAAGGAAGTCAGCCAGTACCTCTGAGCACCCGATCGGCCTTCGCTTGCGCCGCGAAAACAGCCAACCCCTGCGTATCCGCGGTGCTCACAGCCGTTCCTTCCGATCAGGCATTGGATCAACCGAAATCAACAGGTGAACGACCGCGACCGCCAGCAGAAGGCCAATCACCACGCCCACACCGAGTCCCACCCAGAACATCGGCCCGCTCCCCAAACGGTGTCAATATTCATACAATATCAGAGATCGCTAAATCATAGAAACCCAAATTATCGACCGGCATGCGTATCACGCCGCCGACCGCTTTTGCGAGAAGACCGCGGGCGGAAGCGGCTCGCGGCCAAGAATGATATCCGATCCCTTCTCACCCACCATGATTGTCGGAGCATTGGTGTTCGACGACGGCACGCGTGGCATGACCGAGGCGTCGCAGACGCGCAAATTCTCGATGCCGCGCACTTTCAGGTCCGGCGTCACCACGGCCATCTCGTCATGACCCATGCGGCAGGTGCCGACCGGGTGATGGTCGGTCTTGGCGCTGCGGCAGGCATAGTCGAACAGTTCGTCATCGGTATCGAGCGCAGGCCCCGGAAGGACTTCGCGCTGGACGAAAGGTTTCAGCGCATTCTGCCGCATGATCTCGCGCGCGATGCGCAGCCCCCTGATCGATATCTCGCGGTCGTAGGGATCAGCCCAGTAGTTCGGGTCGATGAGCGGCGCGGCGGTGGGATCGGGACCCGACAGCCTGACCGAGCCGCGCGAGCGTGGCCGCAGGAAGGCGGAATTCAGCGTGACACCGGGATTCTTCAGCTTTTCCACGCCGGCCTCGATGCCCGAGCCTAGTCCCAGATGGAACTGGATGTCGGGCTGCGCCGCGGTCGGGTCGGCATACCAGAAACCGCCGGTCTCGAAGAGGCTCGACGCCACCGGCCCCTTCCTGAACAGCAAATATTGCAGCCCGGCCCAGGCCGAGCGGTGAAGCTTTGCGTAATTGTCGTAGGTGAAGTCGCCCGAGCATTCGGCAATGACGAAGAGGTCGAGGTGGTCCTGCAGGTTCGAGCCGACGCCGGGCAGGTCGTGGATGGGCTTGATGCCGACCGATTTCAGGTGATCGGCCGGGCCGATGCCGGAGTGCATCAAGAGCTTCGGCGAGCCTATGGCGCCGGAACTGACGATCACTTCGCGCCCAGCGCGCAGGATTTCCGGCTGGCCGCCGGGCTTTGCGACGATCTCGACACCGACAGCCCTGCCCTTCTCGACGATGACACGGGTGACCATGATTCCGGTACGCACAGTGAGGTTCTTGCGGCCGCGGATCGGCTTCAGATAGGCGATCGAGGCCGACGAGCGACGGGCATTCTTCTGCGTGAGCTGGTAGTAGCCAACGCCCTCCTGGCTGGCTCCGTTGAAGTCCGGGTTGAACGGAATGCCCAGTTCCTGTCCGGCGCGGAAATAGGCCTCGCAGATCGGCAGCGACGCGATCGGGTTGGATACGCCGAGCGGGCCGCCGTCGCCATGGTAGTCGTTGGCGTAGCGCTCGTTGTTTTCGGCGCGCTTGAAATAGGGCAGCACGTCGCGATAGCCCCAGCCGGCGAGACCTTCTTCCTTCTCCCAGGCGTCGTAGTCGCGCGCATTGCCGCGCGTGTAGATCTGCGCGTTGATCGAGGAGCCGCCGCCGATCACCTTGGCCTGCGTGTAGCGGAAGACGCGGTCCTTCATGTGCCTCTGCGGCACGGTCGACCAGCCCCAGGAGGCGATGCCCTTGGTCATCCTGGCGAAGCCGGCAGGCATGTGGATCAGCGGATGCCAGTCGCCGCCGCCGGCTTCGAGCAGCGTCACTGAGTTGGCGGGATCCTCGGACAGCCTGTTGGCGAGCACGCAGCCGGCCGGTCCGCCGCCGACGATGATGAAGTCGCTCATGTCACACCTTCTAGAGACGCCGCACCGACAGCGCGCCGTCGACATTGAGGATCGAGCCGGTGGCGAAGCCGAGCGTGCCGGCGGCAAGCGTCGCTACCGCATGGCCGACGTCGGCCGCCTCGCCCCAGCGGCGCGAAGGCACCAGCCCTTGCTCGATCAGGCCGTCATATCTCTCCGTTACCGCCGCCGTCATGTCGGTGCGGATGATGCCCGGCCGCACCTCGAACACGCCGATGTCGTCGGCAGCGAGCCGCAGCGCCAGGTTCTTCACCCACATGGAGAGCCCGGCCTTGGAGACGCAGTAGTCCGGCCGCTCGGGCGAGGCGAACTCGGCGCTGACGGAGGTTATGGTGATGATGGACCGGCCGGGCTTCGCCGGGGCAGAGAGCATGGCGCGGGCGACGGACTGGGTGAGAAAGACGGTGCCCCGCAGGTTCACGTCCAGAACCTTGTCGAAATTTTCCGCTGTCAGCTCCAGCAGATCGCCGCGGACCGGCGAGGCCATGCCGGCATTGTTGACGAGGCAGTCGATGGTGGCGAACTCCTTCGCGGCCGCCTCGATCACCCCGGAATGCGTTGCGAGATCACCAAGGTCGAAGGGCTGGTAAGCGAGCCGGGCATTGCTGCGCACGACGCCTGATTGCAGCGCCTCGCTGGCAGTTGGCGCGAGGTCGGCGGCAAGGATGTCGAAGCCGGACGCCGCCAGCGCCTCCGCGATGGCAAGCCCGATGCCGCGATTGGCGCCGGTGACGATGGCCGCGCGGCGGGTCGTCATGCCAGCTCCGTCCTGCGGATATAGTCCGCCACCCGCAGCGCCTGCGCGGCGACTGATAGTGACGGGTTAACCGCCGCCGATGTCGGCAGGAAGCCGGCATCGACGATGAAGAGGTTCCGGTGGTCGAAGCTGCGGCACCAGGGGTCGCAGACATAGCCGGCGGGATCGTCGCCGATCCGCGTCGTGCCGCATTGATGCGACGGCAGCCGGCCGTCGACGAGCTGGCTGGGCAGGATCGGATAGCCTGCCGCGCGCATGCGCTCCTTGACCCGTGCCACCAGTGTCTCGTGCGCCTTCATGTTGGAGAAGCGCCATTCGAGGATGACTTGCGAACCGTCGAGCCGCACGCGGCTTTCCTTGCGCGGCAAATCCTCCGAAACGAGGTACCAGTCGACGGAACGCCGGCTCAGCATGTTCAGCGCGAATTCGGGGACGGCGGAGAGCCGGCTCTTGAGTATCTGCCCGGTGACGCGGCCGAGCAACTGGACCTGTCCGAGCGGGCCCGAGCCGTTGCCGTCGCCGAAATAGAAATCGTTGAAGTGGATGGTCTTCTGGTAGACGGAATCGTTGACCGTGCGCGGGTCGATCGCCAGCATGAAGGTCGCGTTGTGGTTCATGAAGTTGCGGCCGACCTGGTCGGAGCTGTTGGCGAGCCCGTTCGGGTTGCGTCCGTCCGCCGAACTCAGGAGCAGCGTGGCCGAGCGGATGGCTCCGGCAGACAGGATCACGGTCTTGGGCGACAGGCGCTTCTCCTCGCCCTTCTGGCGATAGACGATGGAGGCAATCCGGTTCTCTTCGTCGGTCTCCAGGCGGACGACATCGGCGCCGGTCTGCAGCTCGATGTCGGGATCCTCGAGTGCTGTCGCCAGCCCGCAGCTCTCGGCGTCCATCTTGCCGGTCAGAGTGTCGGGAAAGGCATCGAACGGGGTGGCGGCGCGGGTCAGCCAGCGATCGATGTCGACGCCAAGCGGGAGGCTCGCCGGATGCAGCCCGACCGACTGCAGGCGCTCGCGGACCTTCGCGATCGCCGGCTCGTCGGGCACCGGTTCGAACGGATAGTCCTGTGAGTGAAACGGCTCGGTGGGGTCCTCGGCCGTCGTGCCTCTCACCTGATAGAGCTGCTCGGCTTTCGAGTACCAGGGCTCCAGTTCCTCATAGGGGAACGGCCAGGCCGGCGACACGCCGCCGTCGAGGAATTCGAGCGCCGAAAAGTCCTCTTTGCGGTAGCGGAACAGCACCGCGCCATAGAACTTCGTGTTGCCGCCGACGACGTGATAGTTGCCAGGATTGAAGGGCTTGCCCTCGGCGTCGAGCCAGCTTTCCCTGGGTCGGAAATGCCCGCGCTGGAAGATGGCGCGCGCATCCCTGGTTTCGGGCGAGTCGAGCAAGCGCTCGCCCTTCTCCAGGATAGTGACCTTGGCGCCGCTGCCGGCCAGACCGGCGGCGATCGTCGCGCCGCCCATGCCTGAGCCGATGATGACGATGTCCGGGGAGTTCATTGCGTCAATGAATCCGCGCTTCCGTCGCCGGATCGAAGAATACGGTCTTGGTCAGGTTGAAGGTGAGCGGCGTCACCGTGCCGGGCTGGACGTTGGCGTCCGCCCTGAGACGCGCGACCACGCCCTTGCCGCCGAGATTGGTGACGGCGAATGTGTCGGAACCGGCCGGTTCGACCACGTCGATATGGAGATCGGCGGTCGCGGTGCTCGACGCGTTGCGGTCGGCGCCGTCGGGGTCGGTCAGCGCCTCCGGGCGAACGCCGAAGATCACCTGCTTGTCCTTGAAGGCGGAGAGGCCAGCCGGCGCATCGGCGAGAGCGAGCGACACGGGCGGCCGGCCGTCGCGCTCGAATTCGACCGTCAGGCCGCTGCCATTTCCGGCAACGGTGGCCGGCACGAGGTTCATTGCAGGCGAGCCCATGAAGTCGGCGACGAACATGTTGACCGGGTTGTTGTAGATCTCGGCCGGCGTGCCAAACTGCTGGAGGATACCGTCCTTCAGCACCGCGATCTTGGTTGCCAGCGTCATCGCCTCGATCTGGTCGTGCGTGACATAGACGATGGTCGTGCCCATGCGCTGGTGCAGCCGCTTGATCTCGGTGCGCATGTCGATCCTGAGCTTGGCGTCGAGATTGGACAGCGGCTCGTCGAAGAGGAAGACCTGCGGGTCGCGCACCAGGGCGCGGCCCATGGCGACGCGCTGGCGCTGGCCGCCGGAAAGCTGCGAAGGCTTGCGGTCGAGGAGATGGCCGATCTGCAGCATGTCGGCGACCTTGGCGATCGCCGCGTCGCGTTCCGCCTTGGGCACGCCGCGTATCTCCATGCCGAAGGCGATGTTTCCGGCCACCGTCATGTTCGGATAGAGCGCGTAGGACTGGAATACCATGGCGATGTCGCGCTTCGACGGATGCAGCCCGGCAACGTCGCGGCCGGCGATCTTTATCTCGCCGGCGGTGATGGGTTCGAGGCCGGCAATCGTGTTCAGGAGCGTGGACTTGCCGCAGCCTGACGGTCCGACGAGAACGAGAAAGCCGCCCTCCTCGATCTCCAGCGAGACGTTCTTGAGGATGCGCGTCGCGCCAAAGGATTTGTCGAGATTCTTTATCTGCAGGAACGACATAGGCCTAACCCTTGACCGAGCCGGCCATCAGGCCGCGCACGAAATAGCGTCCGGAGACGATGTAGACGACGAGCGTCGGCAGTGCCGCGAGGATCGCGCCGGCGAAATGCACGTTGTATTCCTTCACGCCCGTCGACGAGTTGACGAGGTTGTTCAGCGC
>JALYWP010000178.1 GCA_030852655.1 Pseudomonadota bacterium
GGGATGTAGACGCCGTCGATCGTGTCGGAACCGAGCATCTCCTCATAGGTGCCGAAAGCATGCTGCGCGCCGAAGCGTTGGGCGAGCGCCTTTGCCTTCTTGAGGTCGCGGCTGGCGATGCCCGCCAACACGCCGTTCTCTGCATCGACGATCGCCGGAATGAGTTGCTCGCGCCCGATCTTGGCGGTTGAAAGAATTCCCCAGCGAAACATACGGCTCTCCTTTGATGCAGGCTTTTGCGGGCGCAGAGCTTTGCCCGAAAATGCCCGCTCTGCCAAGTTTGCCGGCATCAAAGGAGGCACTGTGCGCCGGGAGTAGTCCGCACTACATTGGAATGCGAAGGAGCCCGACATGAAGACCAGAAAGCTCGGCGCGGAACTCGACGTTTCCTCGGTCGGCCTCGGCTGCATGGGCATGAGCCATGGTTATGGCGGCCAGGATGAGGCCGACGCGATCCGCACGCTCCATCGCGCCGTCGAACTCGGCGTGACACTGTTCGACACCGCCGAGGTATACGGCCCCTTCACCAACGAGGTCCTGGTCGGCAAGGCCCTGCAGCCGTTGCGGGACAAGGTGAAGATCGCCACCAAATTCGGCTTCAACATCGTCGACACCGGGGATGGACCGAGGCAGCAGCCCGGCCTGAACAGCAAGCCGCAACACGTCAAGGCCGTCGCCGAAGCCTCGCTGCGTCGGCTCAGCATCGACACGATCGACCTCTTTTACCAGCACCGCGTCGATCCCGACGTGCCGATCGAGGAAACGGTCGGCGCCATGGCTGACCTCGTGCGCGAGGGCAAGGTGCGCACGCTCGGCCTGTCGGAGCCGAGCGTCGCCACCATCCGCCGCGCGCATGCGGTGCATCCGATTGCCGCCGTGCAAAGCGAATATTCACTGTGGACGCGCGACCCGGAGGGCGGCGTGCTCGAAATCTGCCGCGAACTCGGCATCGGCTTCGTGCCGTTCAGCCCGCTCGGGCGCGGTTTCCTCGCCGGCGCCGTCAAGTCGGCCGACCAACTCGGCGCGAACGACTTTCGCCGGGGCATCCCCCGCTTCGAGCAGGAGAATCTCCAGCGCAACCTCGCAATCGTCGAAAAGCTCGAGAAACTCGCAGCAGAAGAGGGCAGGACCGCGGCTCAACTCGCTCTTGCCTGGGTGCTCGCGCAGGGCGACTTCATCGTGCCAATCCCCGGCTCGCGCAAGATCGCCAATCTCGAGGCCAACGTGGCGGCAGCAAGCATGGTGCTCAGCCCGGCCGAGATCGCCGAGATCGGCGCCCTGGTCACCCCGGAACAGGTCGCTGGCCGGCGCTACGACGACGCGATGATGGCGACGACGAACGGGTAGGGCGCGCTGCGGTTCAGGCCCGCAGCACGCCGCCCGTCTGCTTCTTCACGTTCTCGACGATCCGCCCGGCGAGCGCCTCGAAATCCTCATCCGTCAGCGTCTTCTCAAGCGGCTGGATCGACACCTCGATGGCAATCGACTTCTTGCCTTCGCCAATGGACGCTCCCTCGAACAGATCGAAGACCGAGACGCCAGATATCAGCTTCTTGTCCGCCGCCAGCGCCGCCTTGGTCAGCGCCCCCGCCTCGACCGCCTTGTCGACGACGAAGGCGAAGTCACGTTTCACCATCTGGAAAGCGGACAGCTCGAGCCTGGGCTTGGTCCGGGTGGGTTTGGCCTTCGGTTCCGGCACGGCATCGATGAACACTTCGAAACCGCAAAGCGGTCCCGACGCGTCGAGCGTCTCCAGGGCCTTCGGATGGAACTCGCCGAAATGTCCGAGCACGGTCTTCGGTCCGAGCTTGATCACGCCTGAGCGCCCGGGGTGATACCAGTCCGGGGCGCCAGTCTCGATCTGCAATCGGTCGACCGGCGCACCGATTGCCTCGAGCGCCGCAATCGCATCGGCCTTGGCATCGAACACGCCGACAGTTTGCGCATTGCCTGCCCAGTGCCGGCCCGAGCCGTCCAGCCTGGCGGTGCCGCGCCTGACACCCGCGGCCACGCGGCGCTGCCTGTCCGGCGTGTCGCCTTCGTAGGTTCCCGACACTTCAAACAGCGCGACGTCGCCTATGCCGCGGTCGGCATTGCGCTGCGCCGCTGCGACCAGGCCCGGCAGCAGCGAGGGCCGCATGTCGGACATGTCGGCTGCGATCGGGTTGGCGAGCTTCAGCGCCGGCTGGCCGCCGCCGAACAGTTCCGCATGCCTGGCAGGAATGAACGACCAGGTCACCGCCTCCATCATGCCGCGCACGGCAAGCGCCCGCTTCGCCGCGCGGGTGCGGAGCTGCAGCGTCGTCAGGATGCGGCCACCCACGGCATCGTGGCTGGAGAGCGGCCGCGGGGCAATTTGGTCGACGCCGTGGATGCGCATGACCTCTTCGACCAAGTCGGCCTTGCCCTCGACGTCGGGCCGCCAGGAGGGGACCATCACGTCGACCACCTTGCCGCCCTTGCTGGACGGCGTGAAGCCGAGCCGCGTCAGGATGTCGAGGCTCTCTGCCGCCGGTACGTCGAGGCCGGTCAGGCGCTTCACCTCCGAAAGCGGGAAGGGGACGATCTTGGGATCGTGCCCGGCATAGC
>JALYWP010000183.1 GCA_030852655.1 Pseudomonadota bacterium
TGCCGATCCGCGCCAGGCTGGAAAGCATGGACCTCACGCTGGAACGGGCGGCCGCCGATCTCTACGCGACGCCCTGGATGGCGTTCCGGCGCGTGACGCTGCCGTTGTTGAGACCCGGCATCATCGCAGGCTTCATGCTCGCCTTCGTCATCTCGCTCGACGACGTCGTCATCACCGAATTCGTGAAATCGGGCGGGCAGGATACTCTGCCGACCTATATGCTCGGCCAGATACGCAGGACGGTGACGCCGGAGGTGAACGCTATCGCCACGGCGTTCCTGGCGCTGTCGATCCTGCTTGTCACCGCATTCTTCTTCATCAACCGGAAAAAGACCTGAAATCAACGAAGCAAGGGAGAACGACATGAACTGGAAGACCACGGCTGCCACGGCGGCCATAACGATGCTGGCCTTCACGGGCGTCGCCGCCGCAGAAGGCGAGCTGAACATCTACAATTGGGGCGATTACACCAGCCCCGACCTGATAAAGAAGTTCGAGGAGGCCCACGGGGTCAAGGTGACCATCACCGACTACGATTCCAACGACACCGCGCTCGCCAAGGTCCGTGCCGGCGGACACGGCTTCGACATCGTGGTGCCGTCGGCCAACTACGTGCCGATCTGGGTCAAGGAAGGGCTGCTGCTCGAGGCGCGGCCCGACCAGATGGAGAATTTCAAGAACGTCGA
This sequence comes from Pseudomonadota bacterium, assembly GCA_030852655.1. GTDB lineage: Bacteria > Pseudomonadota > Alphaproteobacteria > Rhizobiales > Rhizobiaceae > Mesorhizobium_K. Next base: position 687 of record JALYWP010000183.1, read on the forward strand.
CGAGCGCTGGGTAAACGTGCCGTGGGACGAAGGCCGCCACTACACCGTGCCGTGGCAGTGGGGGCTGACCGGCATCGGCGTCAACAAGAGTGTCTACAGCGGCGACATCAACACTTCGGCGATCTTCCTCGATCCGCCGGCCGAACTGGTCGGCAAGATCAACGTCGCACCGGAAATGAACGACGTGCTCTTCGCGACCATCAAATATTTCGGTGGCGACTGGTGCACCGAGGACAAGGAATTGCTGAAGAAGGTCCGCGACAAGCTCGTCGAAGCGAAGCCGAAGTGGCTTGCGATGGACTACAGCGTCACCGAGAAGCTCCCGGCCGGCGACTATTCGGCCGTCTATTACTGGAACGGCGCGGTCATGCGCTCGCGCCTGGCGAACCCGGACATCGCCTTCGGCTATCCCAAGGAAGGCTTCCCATTTTTCATGGACAGCGTCGCCATCCTGAAGGATGCCAAGAACGTCGAGAACGCCAAGCTGTTCATGAACTTCATCATGGAGCCCGAGAACGCGGCGCTGATTTCCGCTTTCGCGAAATATGCGAACGGCATCAAGGGCTCCGAGCAGTTCATGCCGGAGGAGATGAAAACGGCGCCCGAACTCGTGGTTCCGGCGGAATTCCAGGATGCGGGTGAATTCCTGCAGACCTGCGCGCCGGAGGTCAGTGACCTCTACACGCGCATCTGGACCGACGTGAACAAGTGACGCGCGGCGCGGACGGCTTGCCGTCCGCCTCCCGTCATGACCGATCCGACCACGCTTGATGCTGAAAGTCTCTCGCGGGCCATCGCGGCCCGCGAGCTTTCCTGCGTCGAGGTGATGGCGGCTTTTCTCGACCGGATCGAACGGATCAATCCTGACATCAATGCCATCGTCTCGTTGCGCCCGCGCGACGAGTTGCTCGCCGAAGCCAAGGCGGCCGACGGCGTGGAGCGCCGCGGCCCGCTGCACGGCTTTCCGTTCGCGATCAAGGACCTGGTGGAGACTGCGGGCCTGCGGACCACGCATGGTTCGCCGATCTTTGCAGACCATGTCCCCGAGAAGGACGACCTGCTCGCGGCGCGTATCCGCTCGGCGGGCGCGATCGTGATCGGCAAGACCAACACGCCGGAATTCGGGCTCGGTTCGCACAGTTTCAATCCGGTCCACGGCGTGACCCGCAACCCGTACGACCGCTCGAAGACAGCGGGCGGCTCGAGCGGCGGCGCGGGCGCCGCGCTAGCTGCCCGGCTCGTGCCGCTCGCCGACGGCTCCGACACGATGGGTTCGCTGCGCAACCCGGCGGCCTTCTGCAACGTCTACGGCTTCCGCCCGAGTTTCGGGCGCATCCCGCGCGATCCAATCGGCGACCTCTTCCTCAATCAGATTTCGACAGACGGACCGATGGCGCGCACGGTACGCGATCTCGCCCTGCTGCTCGACGTGCTGGCTGGCCCCGCAGGGCACGATCCTCATGCGCTGCCCCGGCATCCGTCCTACCTCTCCGGCTTGGACATCCCAACGAACGCCCGTCGCATCGCGTGGATCGGCGATTGGGGCAGCCATTATGCGATCGAGGCGGAAGTGATCGAACTTTGCGAACGAGCGCTCGAAGTCTTCTCCGGACTCGGCATGAGAGTCGAGCTTGTCACCCCGCCTTTCGAAGCCGAGCGGTTGTGGCACGCTTGGCTCGCTTTGCGCAGCGCCGCCAATGCCGCCGCCAACCGCCGGCTCTATGAGGATCCTGCTACGCGCGCACTGCTCAAGCCGGAGATGATATATGAGATCGAGAGTGGCCTAGCCGTGTCGGCCGTAGAACTTTACGAGGCCAGCGCAGTGCGTTCCGCATGGTTCGCCACGACCGCAAAGCTGTTCGAGAGCTACGAAGCGCTCGTCTTGCCGAGTGCGCAACTCTTCCCTTTCGACGCAAACCTGCACTGGCCGCAGACAATAGCCGGCCGGGCGATGACGACTTACCACCAGTGGATGGAGATCGTGGTTCCGGTATCGATCGCGGGTCTGCCCGCGCTCAACGTGCCGGTAGGTTTCTCGAAAGGCCGGCTGCCTATGGGCATGCAGCTCGTTGGTCCATACGGCATGGACCTCGCCATCTTGCAGCTTGGCGAGGCCTACCACCGGGCGACGAACTGGCCCAGTCGCCATCCGCCCCGCTTCGATCGTCGAGCGTCGACGGCGATCGGTAAAGCGCCTGATCAAGATTGATCGCTCGCGACCGCGAATGCCGCCGCAAGGGCGCCTGCCTTGCCGAGAACAACCCACCGGCCTGTTCGGAACAGTGGTCCGGAGGGCTGCGCGCGCGGTTTGGCGACATCGTGCTCGGCATGGAGGTGACGGCGTTCCACCACCGGCAGGAGGACGCCGATTTTCACGCCTGGGCATGCGAGCAGTTGGGTCTTGCGCCGGACGGGAAGGCTCCACCCGGGAAACGCAGCCGCAAGGCCGCACGCTTGAACACCCGCGCGAATTGAGGCACATGGCCGCCATGACAAAAGCGCCAAACCACACCGTAACCGTCGGCAACGCCGTCTTCGCCAACGACGCGCCGCTGGCGCTGATTGCCGGGCCGTGCCAGCTGGAGTCCCGCGCCCACGCCTTCGACATGGCGGGCGCGCTGAAGGAACTGACCGATAGGCTTGGGCTCGGCTTTATCTACAAGACCAGCTACGACAAGGCCAACCGGACCTCGCTCTCGTCCACGCGCGGGGCGGGGCTCGATGCAGCGCTGCCGGTCTTCGCCGATCTGCGCAGGGAGCTCGGCGTTCCCGTCCTGACCGACGTCCACACCGAGGAGCAGTGTGCGATCGTCGCCGAAGTCGTCGACGTGCTGCAGATACCCGCCTTCCTGTCGCGCCAGACCGACCTGCTCGTAGCCGCCGCCCGGACCGGCAAGGCCGTCAACGTGAAGAAGGGCCAGTTCCTCGCCCCCTGGGATATGAAGAACGTCGTCGCCAAGGTGACGGACTCCGGCAATCCCAACGTGCTGGTCACCGAGCGTGGCGCCTCCTTCGGCTACAATACGCTGGTCTCCGACATGCGTGCCCTCCCGATCATGGCCGACCTCGGCGCGCCGGTTATCTTCGACGCCACCCATTCGGTGCAGCAGCCGGGCGGGCAGGGGGAAACCTCCGGCGGCGAGCGCCGCTTCGTCGCCACGCTTGCGCGCGCGGCGGTTGCCGTCGGCGTCGCCGGAATCTTCATCG
>JALYWP010000184.1 GCA_030852655.1 Pseudomonadota bacterium
TCTGCCGTGACCGAGCCGGGAGCCAAGCCTCGGTTCGCCGCCGCGGCGCCCCAAACAGGGGCGGCGAGCGTCCCGGGCAAGGAGAAGGACGCGAACACGGAAGCCGCGCCCGAAGCGGCAAAGCCTGCTCCACGCATAACCGTTCTGGCACAGCAGAACATTCCCGCGCCGATGCCGTCGACGGCGATCGTCCTTGTCGAATCCATCACCGCGGGCGACCTGTTGGAACCGGCCAGGACCGTGCACTCGCTCGACGCGATTCATGCTTCGGCAGCACCTGCTTCCGGCCAGTCGTTGAAGATCCAGTTGCACCCGGCCGAACTCGGCATGGTGACCGCCACCTTGCGTTTCGCAGGACAGCAACTCTCGATTGAATTGCAGGTCGAGAACCATGAAGCACACCGGCGCCTCACGAGCGACAGCGATACGATCGTGAGTACCCTGCGCGACCTCGGCTATGACATCGACAGGGTTACCGTTCTGCAACCGGCAATTGCATCATCTTCAACCAACCGTTCCGACGCCGGCGCTTCGATGACATCCGCGCAGGGTCGCGCGCCCGATCAGCCCGGCTCCGGCGCGACAGGTGGCGGCAACGGCGGAGCGTCGGGCCGGCAGCCAGAAAATAGCGAAAATCCAGGTAAAAGCGGCCTGCACTACCTCGCCGGGTCAAAAGAGAAGCAGGCAAGCGGCCTCTACATATAGCGGCATCATCCGCCACGCTGCCGTCAGGTCGGACGCCGCCGCCGCATACAACCCGGAGCAACCCTCCGTCCGCCGGCCCGGGTTCGGCCGGGGTCTCGCGGCGGTGGCCTTTCGCCCTTCGGCAAGCCCGCAGTAACGTCTCGCCGCCATGCAACCTGCGATTTTTACGCCCTCCCAAAAAAATACCCGCAAAATATGACGGTTAGGCAGGATTCCCGACAAGCGGTACGCCTTTTTCATCAGAGAAAATTCTGATTCGGAGGGCGGGCCGATGATAGTGATCGTAGACGAGCGTGAGCTCGTACAAGAGGGATATCATTCACTTTTTGACCGTGAGGGCGTGCCTACCGCGTCGTTCGGTTCAAACGCGTTCGGCGAGTGGGTCACCAGTGCGGCCGACGAGGATTTGAAGTCGGTGCGCGCCTTCCTGATCGGCGACTGCGACAAGGGCGCTGTGTCGCCGAAGACGATACGCAGCCGAACCGGCGCTCCGGTCATCGCGCTCAGCGAGCACCATTCGCTCGAGAACACGCTGATGCTCTTCGAATCCGGTGTCGACGACGTCATCCGCAAGCCGGTCCATATCCGCGAGATCCTGGCGCGCATCACGGCGATCCGCCGCCGCGTGCAGGAGGAGCAGCAATACACCGACATCGGCGCCATGCGCATCTTCATGGACGGGCGCGAACCCGAGATCGACGGCGAGCCGCTGCCGCTGCCGCGCCGGGAACGCCGCATCCTCGAATACCTGGCTGCCAATCTCGGCCGTCGCGTCACCAAGTCCCAGGTCTTCAACGCGATATACGGCATCTTCGACGACGAGGTCGAGGAGAACGTGGTGGAGAGCCACATCTCCAAGCTGCGCAAGAAGCTGCGCGAAAAGCTCGGCTTCGACCCCATCGATTCCAAGCGCTTCCTCGGCTACCGGCTGATCGGCTAAGGCATGTCTCCCGAAAGTGGTCCCGGTCTCGGGGCAAGACATGCTTGAAAACTGGGCCCTGAAGCTCGGGAAGCGAATCTGAAGGATCGCGACGCGCTTTTAGTCGTCCCGCACCAGTTTCGCGCAAGTCCAGCGGCATATTCTGCCCCCTGGTGAAGTGCAAAGTGGGGAGAAGCCACGATGAGTCTCTACGGAATGATGCGGACCGGCGTGTCCGGCATGAATGCTCAGGCCAACCGCCTCTCCACCGTCGCCGACAACATCGCCAATTCCGGCACCACCGGCTACAAGCGCTCTTCGACGGAATTCTCCTCGCTGATCATTCCCTCGACGACCGGCAACTACACGTCGGGCGGCGTCACCACCACGATCCGCACCTCGATCTCGCAGCAGGGCGACCTTAAATATACCAGCTCCGGCAGCGACCTCGCCATCAACGGCGACGGCTTCTTCGTCGTCCAGAATTCGAGCGGTACGCCCTATCTCACCCGCGCCGGCTCCTTCGTGCCCGACGGCGAAGGCAATCTGGTCAACGCCGCCGGCTTCTACTTGATGGGCTACAGCTTCGACGCCGGCCCGCCCGCCGCCACCGCCAACGGCTTTGGCGGGCTGGAGAGGGTTTCGATCGCTCAGGAGCAGTTGCTGGCGGTTCCCTCGACGCAGGGGCTCTTCGTCGCCAACCTGCCGGTCGGCGCCGCCGACGTGCCGCTGGCGCAGCGTCCGTCGCAGAATGCCGCCACCGCCACCGCCACCCAGAAGACCTCGCTCGTCGTCTACGACAATCTTGGCTCCGAGGTGATGCTCGACGTCCACTACACCAAGACCGGCGCCAATACCTGGGAAGTCGCGGTCTTCAACCAGGCGGGCGCGGCCCCCGGCGCACCCTTCCCCTATGCGGCCGGCTCGCTCATCACCACCGCAAACCTCACCTTCGATGGCACCACCGGCGCACTCACCGGGCCGGCCGGCGGCATAGACATCGCCGTGCCCAATGGCGGCACATTCAATCTCGACATCTCCGGCATGACCCAGCTCGGCATGGAATATACCGAGCTGCGGGTAGAGGCGAACGGCAATGCGCCGTCCGGCATCGAGAGCATCGAGATCGCCTCGGACGGCACCATGTACGCGCAGTACGAGAACGGCTCCTTCCGCGAGCTCTACCGCATCCCGCTCGCCAACGTTCAGAGCCCCGACAGGCTGAACGCTCTTCCCGGCAACGTCTACACGCCAAGCTCGGACTCCGGCGACCTGCAGATGGGCTTTCCCGGCTCGGGCGGACTCGGCTCGATGATTTCCGGCGCGCTGGAGAATTCCAACGTCGACATCGCCGAGGAACTGACCAACATGATCGAGTCGCAGCGCAGCTACACCGCCAACTCCAAGGTGTTCCAGACCGGCGCCGACCTGATGGACATCCTCGTCAACCTCAAGAGGTAGCCTGAAGGCGCCCGAAAGCTAGCATGTCGCTGTCCTCTGCCCTCAGCATCGCGCAATCGTCGATCAGGAATACTGCCCGGCAGACCAGCATCGTTTCGCGCAACGTCCTCGAAGCGAACAATCCCGACTACAACCGCCGCGTCGCGGTCACGACCAACAATGGCGCGCGCTCGATCGAGATCCAGCGCGCCGCCAACGAGCAGCTCTTTCGCCAGAACCTGGCTGCGATGTCCGCCTTCAACGGACAGAGCGCGCTCTACAACGGGATGGAGCAGTTGAACCTCAGGGTGAACGGCATCGAGAACTCGACTTCGCCGGCCACCGCGATCGGCAAGCTGCAGGAGGCGCTGCATCTCTATTCGGCAGCGCCATCCAACCGCAATCTCGCCGAGACCACGCTCGACGCCGCGCGCGAGGTGGTGCGCACGCTGAACGACGGCACCGCCGCCATCCAGTCCTTTCGCTCCGTCGCCGACCAGGAAATCTCGACCGCCGTCGGAGAGTTGAACAATCTGCTCGCCGATCTGGAGAAGGCCAACAACGCCGTCATCTCCGGCACACGTTCGGGCCGTGACGTCTCCGACGCCCTCGACCGGCGAGACGCCACGCTGAAGAAGATCGCCGAATACGTGCCGATCTCGACCATCACTCGCGGCGACAACGACATTGTGGTGCTGACCAGGGACGGCTCCACCCTCTTCGAGACCGTGCCGCGCAGCGTCGGTTTCACGCCGACCGGCATCTATGCCCCCGGCACCTCAGGCGGCAAGGTCTTCATCGACGGCGTGCCGATCGATCTCGCTTCCGGCGGCAACACTACGGCATCCGGCCGCATCGCCGGCATGGTCCAACTGCGCGACGGCGTCACCGTCACCATGCAGAGCCAGCTCGACGAGATCGCGCGCGGTCTGATCACCGCCTTTGCCGAGACTTCGCCGGCCAATGCGCTGCCGGCGGCGCCCGGCCTCTTCACCTGGTCCGGCGCTCCGGCTATGCCCGCCGCCGGTACGCTGGTCACCGGCCTTGCCGGCCAGATCTGGCTCAACGCCGCGATGGATTCCGCGCAGGGCGGCAATCCGGAACTGCTGCGCGACGGCGGCGCCAACGGCATCGGCTACGTCCACAACACCGGCGGCAACGCGGCCTATACCGGCCTTCTCATCTCCTATGGCGACCGCATCTCGGCGCCGATGGCCTTCGATCCGGCGACCGGCATCGATACATCGTCCAGCCTCAGCGACTATTCGACCGCCTCGATCGGCTGGTTCGACGGCATGCGCAAGGAAGCGTCGGACGCCGCGCGGTCCAAGGAGGCGCTCGCCGTCCATACGGCCGAACTGCTTTCCAACGAGACCGGCGTCAACATCGACATGGAAATGTCGCTGCTGCTCGACCTCGAACATTCCTACGAGGCCTCGTCGCGGCTGATCCGCGCCGTCGACGAGATGCTCGCAGCCCTCCTCGCTGCGGTGAGGTAGGCCGATGACCTCCTTCGTCTCCTCGCTCTCCGTCTCCCAGGCCCTGCGCTATTCGACCATGCGCACGCAGGGCGATCTGGTGAAGGCGCAAAAGGAGCTCGATACCGGCAAGGTCTTCGATAGCGGGCTGGCGCTCGGCGTGCGCACCGCGCAGACCGTCACCTTCGCGCGTGATCTCGAACGGCTGAGCGGCATCGTCGATTCCAACGGGCTCGTGTCGGCGCGGCTGTCGGCCACGCAGGAAGCGCTCGGCCATATCCAGAATGCGGCGCAGGAATTCCTGGGCGTGCTCACCGCCAGCGTCTCCGGCGACGCCGCCGCCGCCGTCACCAGGGATAGCGGCCGCACCGCGCTCGAGACGCTGACCTCGATCATGAACACGCCGATCAACGGCGAATACATCTTCGCCGGCATCAACACCGACGTGAAGCCGCTCGAGGCTTTCGCCGCCGGCTCGCCGGCAAAAGCCGCCTTCGACGCCGCCTTCCAGGCGCATTTCGGCTTTGCCCAGAACGATCCCGCCGCCGCCGGCGTCACTGCGGCGCAGATGGACGCCTTCGTCACCACCGCGCTGGAACCGCAATTCCTCGGCGCCGGCTGGCAGGCCAACTGGTCGAACGCCACCGACCAGAAGATCGTCAGCCGCATCGCCCTCAACGAGACGACGGAGACGTCGGTCAGCGGCAACGACGACGGCATGCGCAAGCTCGCCATGGCCGCCGCCGCCATCGGCGATCTCTTCGACAGCAATCTCTCCGCGGCCGGCAAGAAGGCGCTGGTCGACCGCGCCGTCGGAATGGTCGGCGAGGCGATCGCCTCGATCGCCGAGCTTCAGTCGCGGACCGGCGTCGTCGAGCAGCGCGTTACCGCGGCATCCGAGCGTATGAAGATGCAGGCCGATCTCTTCGAGCGCTCGATGATCGAGACCGAGGGCGTCGACCCCTACGAGGCGGCCAACCGCGTCAAGGAACTGCTTTCGCACATCGAGACATCCTATGCGCTCACCGCGCGCATCCAGCAGCTCAGCCTGCTTCGCTTCCTGGGCTGACGGCAAACCGGACGGACATCCATGTATCAATTCTCCTACGCCGACATCCAGACCGACTCGGTGGCCGACGCAAAGGATCGCGAGCGCCAGCTCCTGACGCGCTCGATCGACATGCTGATCGCCGCGCGCGACGCCGGCACCGGCTCGATGGAGGCGATCGAGGCCCTTCATTTCATGAACCGGGTCTGGGCGTCCCTGATGGAGGATCTCGGCAGCCCCGAGAACGCCCTGCCGCACGAGCTGCGCGCCAACCTGATCTCGATCGGGCTGTGGCTGCTGCGCGAGGCCGAGGACGTACGCCAGGGCCGCTCCGACAATTTCGACGGCCTCATCGAGGTTTCCCAGATCATCAGGGACGGCATCCAATGAAGAACACGCTGAAGATTTCGCTGAAGCCGAACGAGAAGATTTATCTCAACGGCGCCGTCATCAGGGTCGACCGCAAGGTGACGCTCGAACTCCTGAACGACGTCCAGTTCCTGCTTGAAAGCCACGTCCTGCAGATCGACGAGGCATCGACGCCGCTGCGCCAGCTCTATTTCATCCTGCAGGTCATGCTGATGAACCCGAACGGCGCCGACGATGCCTATGAGATGTTCCGCCGTTCGCTGCCGCTGATGATTGCCAGCTTCGACGATCCCGAGATATCCGGCACGCTCAAGCACATCGACCGCATGGTCGGCGAGGGCCATGTCTACGAGGCGCTGAAGGCGATCCGCGGCCTCTACCCGCTGGAGCGCAAGGCGCTCGGCGAAAACGACGACATGCCGCTCGGGCAACGCCCGGCCCCCGTGCCGGCCCGCAATCCCGGAACGCACGATGCGCCGAACAGACGTGCAGCTGGAGCCGCAAGATGAGCATGACCGTTTCCGCGACAAGTCCCTCCACCTACGCCTCCCAGTCCGGCTCCGTCTCCAAGACCCAGGTCGACTACCAGTCCTTCCTGAAGCTCCTCGTCGCGCAGATGAAGAACCAGGACCCGACCAACCCGATGGATTCGACGCAATACATGGCGCAGCTTGCTGCCTTCAGCCAGGTCGAGCAATCGGTGCAGATGAACACCAAGCTCGACCAGATGTTGCAGTCGTCGACGCTGGAGCAGGCAGCCTCGATCATCGGTCGTACCGTGACCTCGGCCGACGGCGCGACGACCGGCAAGGTCGAGGAGGTGCGCCTTGTCTCGAACGGAATCGTCGCCATGCTCGAAGGCGGCGTCGAAATCGCCGTCGGACCGGGCGTGAAGATCTCCTAGCGCATCGCGAAGGAGCCGCGGCATGAACGAAGCAGACGCGCTCGACATCGTGCAGTACGCGATCTGGACCGTGCTCACCGCGTCTGGCCCGGCGGTCGCCGCGGCCATGCTCGTGGGCGTCGGCATCGCGCTCGTCCAGGCGCTGACCCAGATTCAGGAAATCACGCTGACCTTCGTGCCGAAGATCGTCGCGATCATGCTGGTCGTCGCCTTCACCGGCCCCTTCATCGGCGCGCAGATTTCCGCTTTCACCAACGTCATCTTCGAACGCATCGAAACGGGGTTCTGAGGCATTCAGGATCAGGTTCCCCGCTCCACGTAAGTGGGGGAGAGGTGTCGGCGGAGCGGACGGGGGAGGGGGCTAGGCCGCCCGCGCTTCTTCCCGCGCAAACGGGCTCAGCCCCAGCCATTGCTGGATCGCGCCGGCCAGCGCACGGTCGCCGTCGAGTTCGATGGCGCCCGAATCGATCTCGCTCCTCAGCTTCGCCACGCCCATCCAGACCGCGGTCATCGTCCTCAGCGGCGAGCGGACGAGCAGGTCGACCTCGAAGCCGGGATCGAAATAGCACAGGTCGACGGCCCCGCCGTCCACGACAAGCCAGTAATTCTGCTTCGTCGAGACCAGTTCCGGGTATTGAAACTGAATCGTGCAGCGTCGCGGCGGCAGCGGCTCCGGCACCAGCCGCCGGCGCATGTCCCACATCAGGAGCGTCGGGTCGAGATTGCGCAACGAAAGCTGCGATTCGACCCAGCGCGAGCCCCACAGGCCGAGGCCGACGACGAGGTCGCGCAGATCCTGCCCGGCAGGTGTCAGCCCGTATTCGACCGTACCGTTTTCCCGCGACACCGAGACGATGCCGGCTTTCTCCAGTTCTTTCAGCCGCTTGGAGAGCAGAGCCGGCGACATGCGCGGCACGCCGCGCCTGAGATCGTTGAAGCGTGAGGTGCCGGCAAGCAGTTCGCGCATGATGAGCGGCGTCCATCGTGAGCAGAATATCTCCGCTGCCATCGAAACCGGGCAGAATTGTCCATAACCGTTGCGTTCAGGCATGGGTCACCATCCGTCCTCCTGCTGCTATTCCTGAAACCTCCCGGTTTCCATTTTTTGCCGCCGAAGCATCTGCGCCGTTACGGGCGGTGACTACGGTCCCGGCCCTCCGAAGGCGTTTCGCGCGGCCAGTACAGTTCCGGAACTGGACCGGCATGCCCTTTGGGAAGATTTTCGCGCTCCCAACGAAACGAGGGAATGGAAATGACCAATGCACTCAGGAAAGTCGAAATGGATAGCGAGACCGCCGTGGAGATCGCCCGGCGGTTGTCGCCCGGCTTCGCCGCCAATGCTGCGAAAGCCGACGAGAGCGACCGGTTCGTGGCCGACAACTACAAGGCTCTGAAATCTGCCGGCCTCGTCGAGGCGGCCGTGCCGGTCGAACTGGGCGGCCGTGGTGCTGAAATCGCCGAACTCTGCGACATGATCCGCACCATCGCGGGAGCCTGCGGCTCCACCGGGCTCGCCTTCTCCATGCACACGCACCAGGTCGCGATCCCCGCCTGGCGCTGGCGTCACCAGAAGGTCGCCGCGGTCGAACCTCTGCTGAAGCGTGTCGCCGCCGAGAAGATCATTCTCCTGTCGAGCGGCGGCTCGGACTGGATCGGCGGCTCCGGCAAGGCCGAGAAGGTCGATGGCGGCTACAGGATCACGGCGCGCAAAGTCTTCACCTCAGGCGCGGAGGCCGGCGACATTTTGATGACCGGCGCGATTCTCGACGGCGAGACGCCCAAGGTGCTGCATTTCGGCGTGCCCATGAAGGCGCCGGAAGTGAGCGTCGTCGAGACCTGGCGCACGCTCGGCATGCGCGGCACCGGCTCCAACGATGTCGACATCGACGGCCTCGTCGTTCCGGAGGCAGGCATTGCCCTGGCACGCAATGCGGGCGAGTGGCATCCGCTCTTCCAGGTCATCTCGACCATCGCCTTCCCGCTGATCTACGCCGCCTATCTCGGCGTCGCCGAAAGCGCGCGCGACATCGCCGTCGATCTGGCGAGGAAGAAGCCGGCAACCTCGCACGCGATCAATCTCGCCGGCCGCATGGACACCAGCCTGCGTGCCGCGCAGATCGCCCACCGTCACATGATCGCGACGGTCGAAGAGAACGCGCCCTCGGTCGAGACGGTCAACGAAATCATGATCGGCCGTTCGCTGGTCGCCAAGCATGCCATCCAGGCGGTCGAACTGGCGCTCGAACTCGCCGGCGGCGCCGGCTTCTACCGCTCGAACGGCCTGGAGCGCCGCTTCCGCGACATCCAAGGCGCCCGCTTCCATCCGCTGCAGCAGGGACCGCAGGCGACCTATACCGGCTCGTTGGCGCTCGGCCTGCCCGTCGACAAGGTGTTTTGATCGACACCCTCGCTTCCCCTTGGGGAGGCGAGGGCGCATATGGCTGCATGGTCATGCGCGTGGGCGTGAAGAGGTTTTCGCGCCCACATTTTTTTATCGCCGCAAGATCAATTACTTATCCGATTTCTGCGGATTCCGGGTTGTCGATTTATCAACGCCGATTCAGCAGGCTTCATACTCCTAGTCAGCAGCTTGCTTGTGGGAACGGGTGGCCACAACCTCCATTCAGGCAAGTGTGGCGCTGGGGTGACGCCCGCTGGGTTGCGCGGGTAGCCTCGGTCGCCTGTCGCGCCGTGTGCTCGCGACCGTCCAGCATAACGGACGGGAGATGGGCCGGTTTGCCGGCAGGCGAGAAAACGCCGGCGGCGCATGGGAGCGCGTCAACTTGTTTACTTAGAAGACGTCGCCCCATGCGCCGCCTTCCCACATTTTCAAAGGCCAGACTGCAAAAGCAGGGCGTGGCAATGATGACCCGCGCCGCAAGCTCCCCTATTCCCCCACATCCAGCACGATCTTGCCGATATGATCGCCGTCCTCCATGCGCTCATGCGCGCGCCACGCTTCCGTCAGCGGGAAGATCATGTCCATCAC
>JALYWP010000195.1 GCA_030852655.1 Pseudomonadota bacterium
GACGCGCACCCGATGGCGGTGATGTGCGGCGTGGTCGGCGCGCTGTCGGCGTTCTACCACGACTCGACCGACATCTCCGATCCGTACCAGCGCATGGTCGCCTCGATGCGCCTAATCGCCAAGATGCCGACGATCGCGGCGATGGCCTACAAGTACCATATCGGCCAGCCCTTCGTTTACCCGAAGAACGAGCTGAATTACGCCGCAAACTTCCTGCACATGTGCTTCGCCGTGCCCTGCGAGGAATACAAGATCAACCCGGTGCTTGCCCGCGCCATGGAGCGCATCTTCATCCTGCATGCCGACCACGAGCAGAACGCGTCGACCTCGACGGTGCGGCTTGCCGGCTCGTCTGGCGCCAACCCCTTCGCCTGCATCGCCGCCGGAATCGCCTCGCTGTGGGGGCCCGCGCATGGCGGCGCCAACGAAGCGGCGCTGAACATGCTGGGCGAGATCGGCACCGTCGATCACATCCCGGAATTCATCGACCGCGCCAAGGACAAGAACGATCCGTTTCGCCTGATGGGCTTCGGCCATCGCGTCTACAAGAACTACGATCCGCGCGCCAAGATCATGCAGAAGACTGCGCATGAGGTGCTGGGCGAACTCGGCATCAAGGATGATCCGCTGCTCGACATCGCCATCGAGCTTGAGAAGATCGCGCTGACCGACGAATATTTCATCGAGAAGAAACTCTATCCGAATGTCGACTTCTATTCGGGCATCACACTGAAGGCACTCGGCTTCCCCACCTCCATGTTCACCGTGCTGTTCGCGGTGGCGCGCACCGTCGGCTGGGTCGCGCAGTGGAAGGAGATGATCGAGGATCCCCAGCAGAAGATCGGCCGCCCGCGCCAGCTCTATACGGGCGAGGCGGAACGCGACTATGTGCCGATCGCGAAGAGGTAGCGGCAATAGGCAGTCGGCGAGCAGGCGTCTGCTTCCTACTGCCGGCTGCCCACTGCCTTCATGACTATTTCGGCCGCAATCTCCCCCGATGGCCGCTCCGTCGCCATGCGGCGCGATACTTCCGTGAAGCCGGCTTTCTGCCACGCGCGCAGTTCGGTGTCGGCGAAAAGCTGCTCGACGATGCGGGCGAGATTGTTGGGCCGGACATACTCATTGTAGAACTCGGGCACGATCGGGCGGTCGGCGATCAGGTTCGGCAGCAGCGCCGACCAGACGGTGACAAGGCCCTGGATCATGCGGGCGATCGGATCGAGCCTGTAGCAGGACACCAGCGGCACGCCCGACAGCGCGAGTTCCAGCGAAACGGTGCCGGATGCGATCACAGCCGCGTCGGCTTCGCCGAAAGCACGCCATTTAGCGGCGGCGTCCGACACGATCTCCGGCTTCTGTGCCCAGCCTGCCACGGACGACGCGACGAGATCGGCGACGTGCGGCACGGTCGGCGCCACCAGCCGCAGCCTATGGCCGCGCGCTTTGAGGATCGAAACGGTCTCGCCGAAAGGCTCGATCAGCCGACTCACCTCTCCCCTGCGCGAGCCCGGCAGCAGGAGCAGCGTCTTTTCGCGGTCGGGAGCAAGATCGCGTGGCGCGGCCTGCGCTGCCGCCGCGGCAAGCACGCCGGGATCGCTGGTCAGCCTGTGGCCGACGAAGGTTCCGGGCGGGCCGCCGAGACGCTGAAGTTCGCCCGGCTCGAAAGGCAGGATGCACAATATGTGGTCGACATGGGGCTTCATCGCAGCCGCCCTGCCCGGCCGCCATGCCCAGACGCTCGGGCAGATGTAGTGGATGATCGGGATACCGGGATTGGCGGCGCGGACCTTCCTGGCGACGCGCAGGGTGAAATCCGGATTGTCGATGGTGATCAGGCAGTCCGGCTTCTCGGCAACGATGGCGCGCGCGGTCTCGCCGATGCGTTTGATCAGCCGCGGCAGGTCGCGCAGCACCGCTGAAAAACCCATGAGCGCGATGTCGCCGGCATCGAAAAGCGGCTTCAGGCCCAGCGCCTGCAAATGTCGCCCGCCGAGGCCGACGAGACGAACCTCGCGGCCGGTCGCAGCCTTGAGCGCCGTGACGATGTCGGCGCCGAGCAGGTCGCCGGACTCTTCACCGGCGACGATGCCGATCTTCAGCGGCCGTTCAGCGCTCATGGCGCGTTCTCTCTGGGCAGGCCGACCACGAAGAGGCCGAGCCGGTCAGCTTCCGCGATCACGCCGGCCTGGTCGAGGACCAGCGAACGGTCCGCCTCGACGCCGATGCCGGCCAGCCCCGCGGCGTGGGCCATCGTCACGGTGTCCGGCCCGATCGAGGGTAGGTCCATGCGAAGCTCCTGCCCCGGCTTGGCGCATTTGACCAGCACGCCCCGCGTCCTTCCGGCAAGCCGCCCATGCGAGCGCAACACCCGCACACGCTCAAGCAGGCCGTCGGTCCCCTCGACGTCCTCGAGCGCGATGGCGCGGCCGCCGATCGCCACCGCGGCCTGGCCGACATCGAGCGCGCCGATGGCGCGGGCGGCCTCTGCCCCCGCCTCGAGGTCGCGCCAGTCGGATTTCTTCGGCGCGGCCGATGTCATCGACCCTTCGGCCGCCAGCAGGTCGGGCGC
>JALYWP010000204.1 GCA_030852655.1 Pseudomonadota bacterium
ACAATGATGCGGGCGCCGTCACCGGCGTTGTCACCGGCGATATGGGCGTAGAGCGCGACGGCACGCACGGCCCGGGATTTGCCCCCGGCATGGCGCTGCTCGGCAAATATGTGCTGATCGGCGAAGGCGCGCGCGGCTCGCTGGCAAAGCAGCTCATCGCGAAATACCGGCTCGACGAGGGCCGGGAGCCCGGCAAATACGGTATTGGTTTGAAGGAACTCTGGCAGGTCAAGCCGGAGAACCACAAGCCCGGACTCGTGCAGCACAGTTTCGGCTGGCCGCTCGACATGAAGACCGGCGGCGGCTCTTTCCTCTATCACCTCGAAGACAACCAGGTGGCGGTCGGCTTCGTGCTGCACCTCAACTACAAAAATCCCTGGATTTCGCCGTTCGAGGAATTCCAGCGTTTCAAGACGCACCCGGCCATCCGCGGCACCTTCGAGGGGGGAAAACGCATCTCCTACGGCGCGCGCGCCATCACCGAAGGCGGCTGGCAGTCGGTGCCGAAGCTCTCCTTCCCCGGCGGTGCGCTGATCGGCTGCTCGGCCGGCTTCGTCAACGTGCCGCGCATCAAGGGCTCGCACAACGCCGTCCTGTCGGGGATGATGGCTGCCGAGCATGCCGCCAAGGCGATCGGCGACGGACGCGCCAATGACGAACTGACCGCCTATGAGGATGCGTGGCGCTACAGCGACATCGGCAAGGACCTGAAGAAGGTTCGCAACGTCAAGCCGCTGTGGTCGCGCTTCGGCACCGTGCTCGGCGTCGGGCTTGGCGGCTTCGACATGTGGCTGAACACGCTATTCGGCTTCTCGCTGTTCGGAACGATGAAGCACGGCAAAGCGGACTACGCTTCGCTCGATCCGGCGTCCGACCACGAGAAGATCGTCTATCCGAAGGCGGACGGCGTGCTGACCTTCGACCGGCTGTCCTCCGTGTTCCTGTCGAACACCAACCACGAGGAGAACCAGCCGATCCACCTCCAGGTGAAGGACATGGCGCTCCAGCAGCGCTCGGAGCATGACGTATTCGCCGGGCCTTCGACGCGCTACTGCCCGGCGGCGGTCTATGAATGGGTGGATGCGGACGGTAATGCGGCTGCCGATCCCTCGGCCAAGGGTGTGCGCTTCGTCATCAACGCGCAGAACTGCGTCCACTGCAAAACCTGCGACATCAAGGACCCGAACCAGAACATCAACTGGGTGCCCCCACAGGGGGGAGAGGGGCCAGTCTACCCCAACATGTGAGCCGCTTTAAGGCTCGCAGACGGCAATTGATCGGGGCTTCCCGATGTGCTTCGTTCGAACCTTCCCGTGGAGGTAGGCGATGCGGTGCGTCGCGTGGGCATGGATCGTGTTGTTCGGCGCTTGCGTTGCCGTTGCCGGCGAGGCTGGCGCCGGCGTAAAAGTCTCGGAGAAGACGCGCGGCTATGAGATATCAGGCAAGACGGGCGCAGCACTGCTCGCGGCGATGGACCGTCGCGGGCCCAGGCACGGCTTCCTGACACGCGCCATTGCGCAGACCCGCTATTCGATGTCGTGGACCATCGAATGGGGCGAAACGCGCAGCGCCTGCCGCGTGAAGAAGATCGATGGCGAACTGGACATTACCTACACCTACCCCTTCACGAAGGGGCTTCCGCCAACGCTGCATCGCCGGTGGAACAGGTTCCTTGCGGGGGTCAAGAAGCATGAAAAGGTGCATGGCGACATGGCGCGCGAGATGGCAAAGGCGGTCGAGAAATCCGTTGCCAGGCTTTCGATTCGCAATGATCCGGGCTGCCGCAAGTCGCGAGCCGAAGTGAAGCGCCGTACCGCTGCGATCTATGCCAAGTACGAGGCTCGCCAGATCAAGTTCGATGCCCGCGAGCATCGAGACGGCGGCAAGGTCGAAAGGTTGATCGACGCCCTGGTGGAGCGCTGACGGCCTATTCGGCCAGCGAAGCGGTGGCGGTCAGCGGGTCTTCCGCTTCCGGTTCCGCGACCGCCAGCGAAAACTCGACCAGCACCGGCAGGTGATCCGAGCCCACGGCGTCGAGCCGGTTCACCGAGTGGACGACCACGTCGCCCTTCGTAAAAATGCGATCGATGGGCAGGCCGGCAAAACGCAGGAATTCGGGCAGGCGACGATAGAGCCAGGTCGGGCCGGCCGGGCCGGCGGCCGTCATGCCGGCGGCATCGGCGATGCGCTTCGAGGCAGCACTCCACGGCGTCGCGTTCAGGTCACCGGCGAGGATCGCCGTCTCCGCCATGTCGGCCAGCATGGGCGTTCTCCGGTCGATCTGGCGAGACTGGCTGAGCGGCCATGGCCAATGAAGGTGGAGCGCGCCGACCTCGACCATCCGGCCTCCGAAGTCGACGGTGGCGGTCGCGAAGGTTCCCTGGTCAAGGCATTGGGCTTTGGTGCCTTCGGCAATGGGCCTGAGCGACAGGATCGCCACGCCACCGGCGCGGCTGTCGGCCGTGCAGGTGACGCGATAGGGATAGGCGCTCGCCAGAAGCGCAAGCTTTCCCTCCCACATGGCGGACACTTCATTGAGCGTCACCACGTCGGGACGAACCCGGCCGATCAACGACAGCACTTTTCCCGGGTCGGGATTGTCGAAGCGCAGATTGAGCTGCAGCAGCCGGTAAATCGGGCCGAGCGCGTTCGCAGGCTGGTGCGATGCCTGGACCGGGGAGGGGCCAGCGAGGAACGACGTGCCCGTGACGGTCAGGATCGCCGCGCCGCCGAACAGCGCAGCAAGCAATCCATGCCAGCGGAATGCGCGGGCGAGGAGGAGCAGCGGAAGCGCTGCGACGATGAGCAGCACCGCCAGATGGACGCGAAAATGCGCCATGGAATCGAAGGCTGGATGCAGCCAGCCAAAAAAACCGCCGACGAGCGGCAGCGACAGCAGCACCGTCGCCCAGAAGGCGATCAGCCCGATCGTGCGCTGCATTGCGTTTCCATCCATTCGCGCCTTGTTCGGCAGGATTGCGGCCCAATCAAGATGATGCGCCGGTTACTGGAACGCCGTCTCGGCAAAGCTCCTGAGTTTGCGCGAATGCAGCCGGTCCTTCGGCATTTCCGCGAGCTTCTCCATCGCGCGTATGCCGATGGTGAGGTGCTGCGCGACCTGCCGCTTGTAGAATTCGGAGGCCATGCCGGGGAGCTTCAACTCGCCGTGCAGCGGCTTGTCGGAAACGCAAAGCAGTGTCCCGTAAGGCACGCGGAAGCGGAATCCGTTTGCCGCGATGGTGGCCGATTCCATGTCGAGCGCGATCGCCCGGCTCTGCGACAGCCGCTGCACCGGCCCGCGCTGGTCGCGCAGTTCCCAGTTGCGGTTGTCGATGGTCGCGACCGTCCCCGTGCGCATGATGCGCTTGAGATCGTAGCCGGCGAGACCAGTCACCTCGGCGACAGCCTCCTGCAGGGCGACCTGTATCTCGGCCAGCGGCGGGATCGGCACCCAGATCGGCAGATCGTCGTCCAGCACGTGATCCTCGCGCACATAGGCATGGGCCAGCACGTAGTCGCCAAGCGCCTGCGTGTTGCGCAATCCGGCGCAATGGCCGAGCATCAGCCAGGCATGCGGCCTGAGCACCGCGATATGGTCGGTGATCGTCTTGGCGTTGGACGGGCCCACGCCGATATTGACCATGGTGATTCCTCCATGGCCGGATTTCTTCAGGTGATAGGCCGGCATCTGCGGCAGTCGCGCCAGCGGTGCGGCGTCGATCGGCTTGTCTTCGCCCGCCGGCGTGACGGTATTGCCCGGCTCGACGAAGAATTCGTAGCCGCCTCCGCCCTTGGCCATCAGCTCGCGCGCATAGATGCAGAATTCATCGATGTAGAACTGGTAGTTCGTGAACAGCACAAAGTTCTGGAAATGGTCGGGGCTGGTCGCGGTGTAGTGCGACAGGCGGTGCAGCGAATAGTCGATGCGCTGCGCCGTGAACGGCGCCAGCGGCCTGGCTTCGCCGGGCATGCTCTCGAATGTGCCGTTGGCGATATGGTCGTCGGTGCCGTCGAGGTCCGGGACGTCGAACAGATCGCGGATCGGCCGCTGGATGCGATCTGCGACTGCGCCGTCGATATGCGTTCCTTCGAGGAAGGCGAAATGCAGCGGGATGGGGATTTCCGATTCCGAGACCACGACCGGCACACCATGATTGCGCATGATCAGGCGAAGCTGCTCGGCCAGATAGTTTTCGAAGAGGTCGGGCCGGGTAATCGTGGTCGTGAAATGTCCGGGTATCGGCATGTGGCCGTAGGCCTGGCGCGAGTCGACCTGGCTGTAGGAGGTCGTTGTGACGCCGACCTCGGGATAGAAGGCGCGGTAGCGCCGGTTGGGGTCAGCGCCCTGCGACAGCGCGGCGAAGGAATCGCGCAGGAATTTGGTGTTGCGGTCATAGAGCGCCTGCAGGGCTGCAATCGCCTCGCTGGCGTCAGTGAAGCTTTTTCGCGCGAAAGGTTCGGGCGAAACAACCGATTCGATGGGTTCAGGGTAGATTCGCTTTTCCATGACCCAGTATAATGGGCCTTTGCGCCAGTTGGGAGAGGTTGCCCGAGAAATCGGCAGCCTCTGCGTATCCCGGCATTCTTCGCGCCTGTCAGGCCCGCTGCAGGCTGACCATCAGCACCAGGCCGGCACCGGTCTTCTTCATGGTCGGAGCTTCGATGGTCGTCTGGCTGGCGGCCTGCAAGCTGGGCACGGCAAGGATCGGCGCAGAAACGACCAGCATCACCATCATGGCTCGCGGCAGCAGCCTGAGGCACTTGAGGGTCTCGTTTATGGGGCGGGTCATGATCTTCACTGCGCTTTCGTGGGTTCTGTGTTAGAGGGTTCAGTCATGGTTCACGGATCGGCAAAAAATCTCTCGGTCCGAGAGACAAAAACCCGCGCCGGCCGTCTGGTAGCGGCGGCCCGACCGGCTGGCTTCCGCGACGACGATGGCGAAGGCCATTCCAAAAAGCGTCATCAGCAGGCAGACGATCGTGAAGCGGCGGGCGAGCATTTCTGTCTCCTTCGATGCCGTGGAGAATGCCGGCGCGCGCCTGAACCGGCTCTGAGATGCCCGTTCATCTGAGGTTCAATTTTATTGACCGGCGTTAAGGCCTGGCCACGCTTGCGTTTCCACACAGCGGGCCTATCTCCGGATTGCCCTCAGCAGCGGAGAACAGCCGATGACCACGCAGACGAAGCCGATCGAACTCTATTACTGGCCGACGCCGAATGGCTGGAAGATCACGATCATGCTCGAGGAACTGGGCGTTCCCTACGAAGTCAAATACGTCAATATCGGCAAGGGCGAGCAGTTCGAGCCGTCATTCCTCAGGATCGCGCCGAACAACCGCATGCCAGCCATCGTCGACCCGGAGGGGCCGGACGGGCAGCCGATCTCGATCTTCGAGTCCGGCGCCATCCTGCAATATCTCGGCCGCAAGTTCGGCAAATTCTATCCGGCGGACGAACGCGCGCGGGTTGCGGTCGAGGAATGGCTGTTCTGGCAGGTCGGCGGCCTCGGGCCGATGGCCGGCCAGGCCCATCATTTCAGGCAATACGCACCGGAGAAACTGCCCTATGCCATCGATCGCTACACCAATGAGGTGAACCGACTCTACGGCGTCATGGACAAGCGCCTTGCTGATCATGAGTTCCTGGCCGGCGACTATTCGATCGCCGACATGGCGGCGATCGGCTGGACCAGATCCTACAAGAACCAGGGTCAGGACCTTGATGACTTCACCAATTTGAAACGCTGGTTCGATGCGATCCTGGCGCGGCCGGCAGTCGAGCGCGCTGTTGCCGTAGGACAGGAGCGCCGCAACAATCTCGCCGACGACAAGGAAGCGCAGAAGGTGCTGTTCGGACAGCGGGCACGGGCGTAACAGCCCCAGGCCTGCGAGGCCGGCGCTGCCCATTCGGCCCGCTCGAGCTACGCCGAAGCGAAGACGCGATTGCGTTCGATACCGCACGGCGTGGTTATCGAATGCTTGCCGCGCACGGCTGGCATTTTCATCGTTTTTTCCGGAAGGCCGCGTCAGTCCGTGCTTCGTATCGTTAATGATTTCCGGCGTTTACCTCTCGTTTGAGTTTTGTTTGTCGCAAGTTAAGCAAGTCATTTAACGGCGGATTCAAGCCTCCGCCTCCATCCTTCGAAGCATCGGAAGAGCGGCCCGGGACACCAAAGGGGAGCGGCTCTCTGGAGTTGAGACAGGGGATTGAAATGGCACGTTTTGAAATGCTTGAGCAGGGTTTCGGGGGCGCTGGCGCCCAGGCGGACATCCTTTTCGAACTGGGCATGATGTATGCGACGGGCCGCGATTGCGAAGCCGACGCCGTCGCCGCCCACAAATGGTTCAACATCGCGGCGATCAAAGGTTCGACCCGCGCCGCGGAACTGCGCTCGGAGCTTTCGGCCTCGATGTCGAAGGCCGACATCGCCAAGGCGCTCCGCGACGCCCGCGAATGGATGACGATGCACTGACGGCTTCGGCTGGTTGACGGATTGGCCTAGGTCGCGAAGACGACCGGGCCAGGAAGAAAGACGCGGGCGAACCCGCGCCGTGACGACAGGACAAAGGCGTTTGCCTGAGCATGGGGATGCTCCGGCCGAAACCGAAACAGGCTGCGACCGGAAACTCGAACGAAGATTCGGGAGCCGGCGCGGCCTTTTTCGCATATGAGGCATCGTGCTTTCTGGCCCAGCGCGAATCCGCCTGAATGGACTTGCCTTCCGCAATTATTTCGCGCACCGATCGATTTTGGAATTGGCAGGGAGGAAACTTCGATGAAACTCAGGACAATCGTCGGCGCAGCGGCCTTGGGGCTGACATTCGGGGCGCAGGGCGCCGGCGCCCAGGAAGACATCGTGATCGCCGTCGCCGGCCCGATCACCGGGCAGCTCGCGACAATCGGCGACCAGTTCAAGACGGGCGCACAGGCCGCCGCCGACGCGATCAACGCGGCAGGGGGCGTCGGCGGACGCCAGATCACGCTTTCGATCCAGGACGACGTCTGCGACCCCAAGCAGGCAGTGTCGGTGGCCAACCGCATCGTAGCGGAAGGCATAAAATTCATCGATGGCCACGCCTGCTCGGGTTCGAGTATCCCGGCTTCGGCGGTCTATGCGGAAGCGGGCGTGCTGATGATGAGCCCGGCCTCCTCCAATCCGGCCATGACCGACGACGCGGCCAAGAATGGCTGGCCGACGATCATGCGCCTCTACACGCGCGACGACGCGCAGGGCGCGTTCATCGGGCCGTGGATCGCCGAGAAGTACAAGGGCAAGAACGTCGCCGTCCTGCATGACAAGAGCGCCTATGGCCAGGGTGTCGCGGACGCCGTGAAGGCGACGATGAACGCCGCCGGGCTGACCGAGGTCATGTACGAAGGCATCAACGCCGGCGACAAGGACTATTCGGCGCTGGTGACCAAGCTGAAGGACCTGAAGGCCGACGTGGTGTATTTCGGCGGCTACCATCCGGAGGCCGGTTTGATCCTGCGCCAGTCGGCCGAGCAGGATTTCAAGTTCCAGCTCATCATGCCTGATTCGATCGCGTCGCCCGAGTTCTGGCAGGTCGCCGGCCCGGCCGCCGAAGGCACGATGTTCGTCTTCCCATCGGATCCGCAGGCAAAGCCGGAGGCCAAGGAAGCGGTCGAGAAGATCAAGGCCGGCGGCTTCGTGCCGGAGGGCTTCACGCTGTTCTCCTACGCGGTGGTCCAGGCGGTCGCGCAGGGCATAGAACGGGCCGGTACCGACGATCCGATGAAGGTCGCCGAGGCGCTCAAGAACGGCGAGCCGATCGACACGGTCGTCGGCCAGATCGCCTTCGACGAGAAGGGCGACATCAAGAACGCCACCTACGACATCAACCAGTGGCATGACGGCAACTACGCGCCGATCCAGCCGTAAGGTTG
>JALYWP010000205.1 GCA_030852655.1 Pseudomonadota bacterium
GGCCGCCATCGTCGGGACGCACGCCGCCCGGGAAGTCCCCCAGCCGCTCGCGCGCCATCAGGATCTGCCCGAGGATCTCCCCGGCGGTGAGGTTGCGCACCAGCTTCTGCGTGCCGGTGTGGCAGAAGGAGCAGGTGAGCGTGCAGCCGACCTGGCTGGAGATGCAGAGCGTGCCGCGACCCTCTTCCGGGATGTAGACGGTCTCGATCTCGACCGGACGGCCGGCGCCGCGCGGCGGAAACCGGAACAGCCATTTTCGCGTACCGTCGGTCGAAATCTGTTCCTCGACGATCTCCGGCCGCGCAATCGAGAAATTGCGATCGAGTTCGACGCGAAGTTCCTTGGAGATATTGAACATCTCGGAAAAGTCGGAGACGCCGCGCACATAGAGCCAATGCCAGAGCTGCTGCGCGCGCATCCTGGCCTGGCGCTCGGGCACGATGCCGGCGGCAACCAGCGCCGCCGCGAGTTCGGCGCGCGTCAGGCCGATCAGCGGCGGCTTTTCGGACGCGAGCACACGCGCGGCGAGCGCTGCGCGGGTCGGGCCGGTGGTGAGGTCAAGGGTCAGGGCCATGGTCGGTCATATAGGGTAGGCAGAGCCGTTCTGCCCGCCCGTTGCGGCTGCCATGTATCACGGCAAGTCCCTTGCGTCACGCCTGCACCCATTCAGGCAGCGCGTTCGGGCGGAAGGCGGAAAAAAGCAAGGGGCCGGTCGAGCCGGCCCCTGGCGAATCCATTGCGCCGTTTGCTATTTGCAGCCGGCGATCGCATCCAGCGCCGCGGTGATGCCGCTCAGCGAGAAAGTATAGCTCGTCTTGGTGCCGCGGCTCGACTGGGCGGTAAGCTGCATGTCGGCGCCACCCTTCATGGCGGCGATCAGTTGCGGTTCCTCGGCGGCGTTCTCGACCCATGCGGACTTGCCCTTGGTGAACATGGTGAAGTCCTTGCTGCCGACGGAGACCGAGACCTTCGAACCTTCCCTGAGCGTGTAACCGGCGATGAACTGCGGCTCTAAGGAGACCGCCTGTCCGGGCCGCTGTCTGACGAAGAAGAAGATGTCGCCGTGGTCGACATTGGCCGGTCGCATCGACTTCGGCTTCGGCACGGTCAGCACGTAGCAGACCTTTCCATTCTGAGCCTGGTAGCTGTAGGTCGCCCAGTCGCCATGCTTAGCTACCTGGCGAGCCGACTGCGCATATGCCTGCCCGGCCAGCACGACCAGCGCCAGGCTGGAGAGTATCGAGATCAAACCCCGCATCGTCTTTCGGTTTCCCTATGTTCTTGCCGGCCGGCCCTACGCCTGGATTGCTGGCCGGTCGCGACCCAGGCCCGTTTGGTTCATTTTGAATTAATCTGGGTTACCAAATGATGAACCCAAGGAGAAGAAGGATCATCTTCAGTCACGCCGCCCGACGCAGGCATTAGCAGCCCTGCGCAGATTTGTCCCTTGGTAGCGTTCAAAATCAGGAAAGCGGCGAGAGTTTGACCTGCAACGGCCTATGGTTGCAGCATGCCACGTGCGGAGGCTCTTCCTCAGCTTTCCGTGAGCGCCTGCTTTGCCGCCGTGCGATGCGCCGGCGTCATATGGGCGCGCACCGCGGCGATCGCCGCCGTCAGCACGGCGGCGTCGTCGGTGAAGCCGAGGCCGAGCACGATGTCGGGTATGGTGTCGGCCGGCAGGACGAAATAGCCGAGCGCGGCAAGCAGGATGGCCTTGGCGCGAAGGGGCGTGTTGCTGTCCAGCGCGCAATAATAGGCGGCCACGACCTCGTCCATGAACGGAACCTGCCGCGCCGCCTTCTTGGCGGTGCGCCAGAATTTTTCGCGCACGTCTCCCTCGTCGGCGTGGGCGGCGGTGTTGTCGGTATGGGCGGAACGGGTCGTGTCGTCCATAGCGCTCTCCTTGCCTGCAATGTGGGAAAGTTCCCAGGCCGGTGCAAGATGGCGGCGCTTGCGGTGCTGGACATTCCCATGCCATGCCCTTCCACGTTCCCGGAGACACTGCTTGCAATGGCCAGAACATCGATACTCTTCGTCTGCCTCGGCAACATCTGCCGCTCGCCGCTGGCCGAGGGCATCTTCCGCTCGGTGCTTGCCGAGCGCGGTATGGAAGACGATTTCCTGATCGATTCGGCGGGCATGGGCGACTGGCATGCGGGCCAGGCGCCGGATCATCGCTCGATCGCCATCGCCAGGATGCACGGTCTCGACATATCCGGCCAGCAGGCACGGGCGATCAGGGAAAGGGATTTTCAGCGCTTCGACCTGATCCTCGGCATGGACCGCAAGAACATCCGGGAATTGCACGAGATCGCGCCGGATGCGTTCCGCGACCGAATACACCTCTTCCTCGAGTTTGCCGGCAAGGGCGCAGGGGAGGTGCCGGATCCCTACTACGGAGATGCGGCCGGTTTCGCCGACGTCTACCGCATGATCCGCGTGGCGTCGGAGGCGCTTGCGGCGAAGCTGGACGGCCGCGCATCAGCCCCGGTCAGCGGCCAGGCCTCCTCGATCACATAGGGCCCGCCGCCGACCGAATCGCGCGACGACATCAGGACGAAGCGGCCGACGCGGAAGGGCACCGTGGAAAAATTCCCGTGCGCGGACAGGTATTTCGCGACGTCCGCCGGACTGGAATTGCGAAGCCGTGCGAGCGTCACATGCGGCGTGAACTTCCGCGCATCCGCGGCGATGCCGAGCCGCTGGCAGATGCGGTCGATCTCGCCCTGCAGCGCACTGAGGTCGGGCGAGGCCTTCGCGCCGGCATAGATCGCATGCGGCTTTTTCGAGCCGAAGGCGCCGACTCCCGACAGGGTGAGCGAGAAGGCAGGCCGGTGCACGCGGTCCAGCGCATCGGCGATCTCGTCTGCGACATGTCCTTCGACATCGCCGATGAAGCGCAGCGTCATGTGATAGTTTTCGACGTCGACCCAGCGCGCACCGGGCAGGCCGCCGCGCAGCAGGGAAAGGGAAAGTGCTGCGTCACGCGGAATTTCGAGGGCGGTGAAAAGTCGCGGCATGGCCAGGCTCCCTTCCTCGAATCGTGCTCTTGCCCTTTAGCGAATCACCGATCCCCCCGGGGGGCAAGCGCTTTTTCGCAACTGCACACAAGGCGGCGGGCTCTGCCGCAACGTAAGCTACGCCTCGTGGTTTTCGTGCCGTTCAGGTGTCGCCGGAGTGCTCCGCAAGCTGCTTCTCGACCTCGGGCAGCATCTTCTCGACCATGCGATCTATTCCGGAAGCGTTCGGGTGCATGCCGTCCTCCAGCAGATAGGCGCTGTCTGCCGCCACGCCATCGAGAAAGAAGGGGTAGAGCGCGACCCCATGTTTTTCGGCAAGACGCGGATAGATCGCATCGAAGGCCGCCTGGTAGTCCGGTCCGAGATTGGGCGCGGCGCGCATGCCGGCGAGCAGCACGGCGATGTTGCGCTCCTCCAGCCGTGCCAGCATGGCGTCGAGGTTCTTTTCCGTGATGTCGGGGCCGATTCCGCGCAGCATGTCGTTGGCCCCGAGTTCCATGATGACGAGATCGGTGCCGTCGGGGACGGACCAGTCGAGACGCGACAGGCCGCCGGAAGTGGTGTCGCCCGACACGCCGGCGTTGACTATCACGACATCGTGACCTCTGCCGCGGAGCGCCTTTTCAAGCTTTTCCGGAAAGCCTTGCCCGGCGTCGAGCCCATAGCCGGCCATAAGGCTGTCGCCGAAGCCGACGATTCTGTACGGCTCGGCTCTTGCCGCCGCCATCATCACAAGAACGGCCAGTCCTGCAATGAAGGCGAAACCCATGGGACACCGGAACGGGAATTGGAATGCCATGCCGCAAAACCCATATGACGAAAGCTATCTCGTATCCTGCTCTCTCCATATAGGACAGTTTCCCTGTGACTGAACCCGTCATCCAGTTGAAGGACGTGTCGCTGACGCTCGGCCAGGGCGCATCCTCTGTGCACGTCCTGAAAAACGTCAGCCTCGACATTGCCCAAGGCGAGGCGACCGGCATCGTCGGGCCGTCCGGCTCCGGCAAGTCGACGCTGCTGATGGTGCTGGCCGGGCTGGAGCGGGTCGACGCCGGCACGGTGCGCATCGCCGGCGAATTGCTCAACGGCAAGAGCGAGGACCAGATCGCGGCCTTCCGCGGCAGGAACATCGGCATCGTTTTCCAGTCCTTCCATCTGATCCCCAACATGACGGCGCTGGAGAATGTCGCCGTGCCGCTCGAGCTCGCCGGCCATGCCGATCCGTTCGGGGAAGCGGCGCGCGAACTCGCTGCGGTCGGCCTGTCCGAGCGGACGACGCACTATCCGGGCGAACTGTCCGGCGGCGAGCAGCAGCGCGTGGCGATCGCGCGGGCGCTGGCGCCGAATCCGCGCATCCTGATCGCCGACGAGCCGACCGGGAATCTCGACCAAGCGACCGGCCGCCAGATCGCCGATCTCCTGTTCGCCAAAGCCAGGGAGCGCGGCATGACGCTTGTCCTCGTCACGCACGACCAGTCGCTCGCCGCTCGCTGCGAAAGGCAGGTCTCGATGCGCTCCGGGCGGATGGAAACGGCGCCTGAGGTGCTGGCCGAAAAGGTGCCTGCGTGAGTTGCATCCCTTTGCCCAGAGCGCCGATCGCCGAATTCGACGTCGCCGCCCGGACCGCGGCATGCTGAGGGATCTGCGCCTCGCACTCCGTTTTTCGCTGCGCGAGATGCGCGGCGGGCTGTCGGGTTTCCTGATCTTCCTCACCTGCATCGCGCTCGGCGTCGCTGCCATCGGCGGCGTCAATTCGGTGGCGCGCTCGATCACCGCCGGCGTCGCCGAAGAGGGCCAGTCGCTGCTCGGCGGCGACATCCGCTTCGAACTGAACCAGCGGCAGGCTACGGCGAACGAGATGACCTTCCTGCAAGGGCTGGGAACGGTGGCCGAGAGCGCCGACATGCGCTCGATGGTCCGGCTCGAGGATGGTTCCGATCAGACGCTCGTCGAAGCGAAGGCCGTCGACCGCGCCTATCCTCTCTTCGGCGAATTCGTCACCAAGCCGGCCTTGCCGCATGACCAGCTCTTTGGCGAAAAGGACGGCGTGTTCGGCGCGGCCGCTGCCGATCTCCTGTTCCAGCGACTGGGCATCGAACCCGGTGCGCGCATAAAGCTCGGCACGGCGGTGTTCGAGCTGCGCGCCAGCATCGTCAACCAGCCGGATGCGGCCTCGGACGGCTTCGGCTTCGCGCCGCGGCTGATGGTTTCGCTCGATGGGCTTGCCGCGTCGGGTCTGGTGCAGCCGGGCAGCCTGGTCGAGCATGCCTACAAGGTGCGGCTGGCAGGGCAGCTGACCGAAGCCGAGTTGGATTCCATCCGCGAGCGGGCTGGCGAGGAATTCCCCGAGGCGGGTTGGTCGATCCGCACGCGGCTCAACGCCGCGCCGTCGCTGTCAGCCAATATCGAACGCTTTTCGCAGTTCCTGACGCTGGTCGGGCTGACCGCGCTGGTGGTCGGCGGGGTCGGCGTCGCCAATGCGGTGCGCGCCTATCTCGAATCGAAACGCGGCGTCATTGCCACCTTCAAGAGCCTCGGCGCGTCCGGAGGTTTCGTCTTTGCGGTCTACCTGATCCAGATGCTGACTATCGCCGGCATCGGCATCGTCATCGGTCTGGCGCTGGGCGCGCTGATGCCCTTTGCGGCGCAGGCAGCACTCGCCTCGATCATACCGGTCCCGGCGCAGACAGGTGTCTATCCCGCTGCACTGGCGATGGCGGCGGCATTCGGCCTGCTGGTCACGCTGGCCTTTGCGCTGCTGCCGCTTGGCCGCGCGCGCGACGTTCCGGCCACGGCGCTGTTTCGCGAAATGGGCTTCGAAGCGGCCACCCTGCCGCGCAAACCCTATGTCTACGCAGCGGCCGCGATCGCCGTGCTGCTGGTGCTGCTCGCCGTCTGGTTCTCGGGCGACCGGCGCATCGCGACCGTGTTCGTCGGCGCGACGATCTTCTCGTTCATCGTCCTGCGCAGTGTCGGCCAGCTCGTGCAATTCCTGGCGAGAAAGAGCCCGCGCGTGCGCTCGGTCGCGCTCAGGCTGGCGATCGGCAACATCCACCGGCCCGGTGCCCTGACGCCGTCGGTCGTGCTGTCGCTCGGCCTCGGGCTGACGCTGCTGGTGACGCTGGCGCTGATCGACGGCAACCTCAGGCAACAGCTCGCCGGCAGCCTGCCGGAGCGCGCGCCGAATTTCTTCTTCGTCGACATACAGAGCACCGAGGTCGAGGAATTCGCTTCCTTCGTCGCCAGCGAAGCGCCCGCGGGCAAGCTGGTTCGCGTTCCGATGCTGAGGGGCCGGATCGTCCAGCTCAACGGTATCGACGTGCAGCGCATCGAGGTGCCGCCGGAAGGGGCCTGGGTCCTGCGCGGCGACCGCGGCATCACCTACGCGAGGAACTTGCCCGAGAGCTCCACCCTTGCTGCCGGCGAATGGTGGCCAGAAGATTATTCGGGCGAACCGCTTGTCTCCTTCTCGGCGCAGGAAGCCGGCGAGATCGGGCTGGAGATCGGCGATACGATCACAGTCAACGTGCTTGGCCGCGACGTCACGGCGAAGATAGCAAGCCTGCGCAATGTCGAGTGGGAGTCCATGTCGATCAACTTCGTCATGGTGTTCTCGCCCAACACTTTCGCCGGCGCGCCGCACAGCTGGCTGGCGACGCTGACGACGCCCGAGGCGACCGCCGCCGGCGAGGCGCAACTGCTCAATGCCGTGACGCGCACCTTCCCGGCGGTCACCACCGTACGCGTCAAGGATGCGCTCGACGTCGTCAACCGCATCGTCGGCCAGCTCGGCACGGCGATCCGCGCGGCGGCGAGCGTGGCGCTGATCGCCTCGGTGCTGGTGCTGTCGGGGGCGCTCGCCGCCGGCAACCGCGCGCGCATCCACGACGCCGTGGTGCTGAAGACGCTCGGCGCCACCAGAAGGACTCTCATCGCCGCTTTCTCGCTCGAATATGCGCTGATCGGGCTGGCGACGGCGATCTTCGCGCTGTTCGCCGGCGGCGTCGCGGCCTGGTATGTGGTGGCGCGCATCATGCAACTGCCGTCGAGCTTCCTGCCCGAGGTAGCGGTCGCGACCGTCATTGCGGCGCTGGTGCTGACGGTGGGCTTCGGCCTTGCCGGCACATGGCGGGTGCTGGGCCACAAAGCGGCGCCGGTGCTGCGCAATCTTTGAGGGCTGGACAGTAGTAGGCCCAGGCTGACAGTTGCCGCCCGGATAACGCGTCCGTGATTACGAAAAGTTCATAGCCTCACGGATGGTTGCAAGCCGTTACGGGTCTTGTCCTCGCCACAAAGAAACATCATATTCCGCACAGGCATGCTGGAGTCCCGCCAGCGGCGCCTGGGGGTTTGCAAGCCGCCCGACACCCGACGGGGCAGGAGCAATAGAGGAACTTCAATGGCTGAACTCCGCAACTATCAGACGCGAGCCGCGCCCTATGCCGGCAGCCGCGCCGATATGTCCATCGACGAGGGCCTGCGGGCCTACATGATCAAGGTCTACAATCTGATGGCGCTGGGCCTCGCCATCACCGGCGTCGCCGCGCTGGCGACCATGATGTTCGCGACCACCAATGATCCGGCGGCGGCCGCCGCCACGCTGGCGAACGGCAAGATGCTGACCAGCGCAGGCGTGGCGCTTTACGCCTCGCCGCTGAAGTGGGTCGTCATGCTCGCGCCGCTCGGCATGGTCTTCTTCCTGAGCGCACGCGTGCAGACGATGAGCCTTTCGGGCGCGCAGACCGCGTTCTGGGTCTTCGCCGCGTTGATGGGCCTGTCGCTGTCGTCGATCTTCCTGGTCTATACGGCGCAGAGCATCGTCCAGACGTTCTTCATCACCGCGACCGCCTTCGGTGCGCTGTCGCTCTACGGCTACACGACCAAGCGCGACATGACCGGCATGGGCACGTTCCTGTTCATGGGCGTGATCGGCCTCATCATCGCGATGGTGGTTAACATCTTCCTCGCTTCGCCGGCGCTGCAGTTCGCAATTTCGGCGATCGGCGTGCTGGTGTTCGCGGGTCTGACCGCCTACGACACGCAGAAGATCAAGGAAATGTACTACGAAGGCGACGAGGTTCTTGTCGCCGGCCGCAAGGCCATCATGGGCGCGCTGACGCTCTATCTCGACTTCATCAACCTGTTCATGTTCCTGCTCTCGTTCCTCGGCAACCGCGAGTAACCAGGAAGCTGGATCAGAAAAGAACGAAGGGCGGCCCAAGCGGCCGCCCTTTTCTTTTTGTCGACGATACCGTTCTTATGTGCCCGAACCAGACGTCGGAGCCGACGAGTGTTGTGGACGGACCAATCATAAAGCCGGCGACAGCCGCCGATCTCGACGCCATCACGGAAATCTATGCCGACGCGGTGGCGAACGGCACGGCGAGCTACGAACTCGATCCGCCGGACAGGACCGAGATGATGGCGCGCTTCGAGGCGCTTGTCGCCGACGGTTTTCCCTATCTGGTCGCCACCAGCGCCGGCAAGGTCGTCGGCTACGCATATGCCGGGCCGTTCCGGCCGCGCCAGGCCTACCGCTTCGTCGTCGAGAACTCGATCTACGTGGCGCCCGACGCCAGGGGCCGGGGCGTCGGGAGACTGTTGCTGGAAAAGCTGATCGCGGAAGCCGGGAAGCTCGGCTTCCGGCAGATGATCGCCGTCATCGGCGACGGGCATCCGGCAAGCGCGTCAGTAAAGCTGCACGAGCGTATGGGTTTTCGCCACAGCGGCCGGCTCGAGGGTTCCGGCTACAAGCACGGGCGCTGGCTGGACACGGTCTTCATGCAGCTTTCGATGAATGGCGGCACGGAAAGCGCGCCCGAACCCGATTCGCTGCCGGAGCGGAGGTTCAGGGCAGTAGGAAGTCGGCAATAGGCGATAGGCAGCAGGATTTTTCCGCGCCGCCAAGCCTAGCTCCCCACTGCTGTTGCCCACTTCCCGCTATGGCTTAGGCCTCGACGAGCCTAAGCTTCCTGTCGAAGACGGTGAGCACGCTGGCGAGCTCGTGGCCGCGCTTCAGGATCAGGCCGGTCGCCGATACGACCGACCACATGCCCTGCTTGCGCGCCAGCGCCGGGTTTTTGGTGATGCTGTAGAGCGGCGTTTCGCTGGTGCGGCGGAAGACCGAGAAGACCGCCCGATCAGCGAGATGATCGATGGCGTAGTCGCGCCACTCATTCGCCGCGACCATGCGGCCGTAGAGCCTGAGAATCTGGTCCAGTTCGCGCCGCTGGAATGCCACCGGCAGACCCTGCCGATCCCTTCGCGCCTCGTGCAGCGGGATCAATATCGAGGAATCGTCCCCACCCTCCGTGCCGCTGGCGCGATCCATGGCTCCGACCTTTCATCAAATCGTCACTAGGTCGAGCGTGACGTTTTCATGCTCGAATTGCAAGTCCGGGAGGGACGATCCGGGCAAGCTTCCAAACATCATCACAAAACGGTAACGGCAGAACACATTTTGTAATGATTGGTGATGTTACGCCACATTGCCGCCGTTTTTTATCCGCGCTGACGCCCCAATGTCCGACGAGTTTACACCCGTTGCCTGAGACGGTTCGGTCCGGCACCGGCTCGTAAACCCCAAGCCCCCCGCCCACGGGTCTGCGTCGGATCGAACCAACCTCGGCTTCCTCGGAAGCCTGACGCGACTATCCTCAAATCCAGATGACTGTTGCCGGCAAGCAGGCGGTGGCCGGCTTTGTTGGCCGAATTGCATTGCCGGCCGGCCGTGCCAATCCGGCAGTTGCGCTGCGGCCGGGATACGTTGCCGGGCGGCGCAATCATGGCGCCAGAGCTTCCGGCGGGACTACTGCGGCGCCAATGATCGGGCCCGGCAGTCCGTCCCCGTCGACCGACTGCAGCAGGATAGCGCAACCGCCTTTCTTGTTGACCTCGCTGCGCGGCAGCTCGAAGCGCTGGGCGCTGCCGTGCCACATGCCGGCGGTCTGAACGTTGGTGACGGGGTTGGCATAGGTGATTGTCCGCCCCTTGTTCTCGCCGCGCTCGATGGTGACGGGCTTCATCCGATCGAAATGCACGAGCACGAGATGCGCGTTGCCCTTCCCGCCGGGCGCCGCCGCGGCATCGATCATCACGCTGTCGCCGGCGCGGGTTATGTCGATGTCGACCGAAAGCCCTTCGCCCCTGTTCTCCAGTCGGGTGAGCGCGCCATCGACCGCCTCGCGCTTGCCGGCCTTGACGTGGACGCGGCCGTTGATGACGGCCTGCGGCGTGTAGACTTCGCGCTTGCCGAACGCCTTGCCGTAGAGTTTCTGCCGTTCGGTGTTCTCGGGACTGCCCAGCGTATCCTTCCAGCCGAGATAATCCCAGTAGTCGACGTGATAGCCGAGCGTCACGACGTCGCCCTGCTGCGCCAGTTCGGCGAGCACGGCGTCGGCGGGCGGGCATGAGTTGCAGCCCTGGCTGGTGAACAGCTCGACCACCCCCCTCGGTTTCAATATGTCGCCGGCAAAGGATGGCGCGGCGCAAATCACCGCCGTTGCCGCCGCCATCTGCAGCAAAAGTCTTCTGTTCATGGGCGTTCCGGTCCCGCCGGTATTGCCGGCTCCGTTGTTTGCCGGAATGGTTGCCAGACCGCCTGCACAAGGGGAAGTCACGTTGCGGTGAAAATGTCTGGCTCCGAACCGGCGACCCTTGCCGGCTACGCCGGAAGAGGGTCGCCCGACTGCCGGATCACGCGGCGAGGTCGCGCAGCACGTATTGCAGGATGCCGCCGTTCCTGAAGTATTCGAGCTCGTCGATCGTATCGATGCGGCAGAGGATCGGCACGTTCTTCACGGCACCGTCGCCGTAGGTGATCCTGGCCGTCATCTTCTGGCGCGGGCGGATCTGCTCGAGCCCGTCGATCGTCACCGTCTCGTCGCCCTTCAGGCCGAGCGAGGCCCAGGACGTGCCCTCCTCGAAGACGAAGGGAACGACGCCCATGCCGACCAGGTTGGAGCGGTGGATGCGTTCGAAGGACTGGGCGATGACGGCGCGCACGCCGAGCAGGTTGGTACCCTTGGCGGCCCAGTCGCGCGACGAACCGTTGCCGTATTCGATGCCGGCGAAGATCACCAGCGGCACCTTCTCCTGGCTGTAGATCATGGCGGCGTCGTAGATCGACATCTCCTCCTTCGACGGATAGTGGATGGTGAAGCCGCCCTCCTTGCCGTTCTCGCCCAGCATGTGGTTGCGGATGCGGATATTGGCGAAGGTGCCGCGCATCATCACTTCGTGGTTGCCGCGGCGTGTGCCGTACTGGTTGAAGTCGGCGACGCCGACGCCATGCTCGGTCAGGTACTTTCCGGCGGGCGAGGCGGCCTTGATCGATCCGGCCGGCGAGATGTGGTCGGTGGTGATCTTGTCGCCGAAGAGGCCGAGCACGCGTGCGTTCTCGATACTGCCGATGTCGCCCGGCCTGCGTCCCATGCCGGCGAAATAGGGCGGGTTCTGCACATAGGTCGAATTGTCGTCCCAGGTGTAGGTCTGGCCTTCCGGCGCCTGCACGGCCTTCCAGTATTCATCGCCGTTGAACACGTCGGCATATTTGCGGGCAAACAGCTCGCGCGTGACATTCTGGGTGATGAACTCGTCGATCTCCTGGGTAGAGGGCCAGATGTCCCTGAGATAGACCGGCTTGCCGTCGCGGTCTTCGCCGAGCGGCTCGGTGGTGAGATCCCTGGTCACCGTGCCGGCGAGCGCATGGGCAACCACCAGCGGCGGCGATGCCAGGTAGTTCGCCTGCACGTCGGGCGATACGCGGCCCTCGAAATTGCGGTTGCCGGACAGGACCGCGGCGGCGATCAGGCCCTTGTCGTTGATGGTCCTGGAGATCGGTTCCGGCAGCGGTCCGGAATTGCCGATGCAGGTGGTGCAGCCGAAGCCGACGAGATTGAAGCCGATCTGGTCGAGTTCCTTCTGCAGGCCCGACTTCTCCAGATATTCGGCAACAACCTGGCTGCCCGGCGCCAGCGAGGTTTTCACCCAGGGCTTCTGCTTGAGGCCGCGGCGATTTGCGTTGCGGGCAAGCAGGCCGGCGCCGATCAGCACGCTCGGGTTCGACGTGTTGGTGCAGGAGGTGATGGCGGCGATGACGACGTCGCCATGGCCGAGATCGTAATCGGCGCCGGGCACTGCGTAGCGGGCGTTGACGTCGGCGGTCTTCTTGTATTCGGTTCCCAGCGCCTCGGCGAAACCCTGGCCGATGCCTTCGAGTGGGACGCGGCCCTCCGGACGCTTAGGCCCGGCCATGGACGTCACGACGGTCGAGAGGTCTAGATCGAGCTGATCGGTGAACACCGGGTCGGCGGAATCCTTGTCGCGCCACATCCCTTGCGCCTTCGAATAGGCTTCGACCAGCGCGATGCGGTTTTCGGAGCGGCCGGACATGGTGAGGTAGCGGATGGTTTCCGAATCGACCGGGAAGAAGCCGCAGGTAGCGCCGTATTCCGGCGCCATGTTGCCGATCGTGGCGCGGTCGGCGAGCGTCATGTTGGAGAGGCCGGGACCGAAGAATTCGACGAACTTGCCGACCACGCCCTTCTTGCGCAGCATCTGGGTAACCGTCAGCACGAGGTCGGTGGCTGTGACGCCTTCCTTCAGCGCGCCGGTAAGGCGGAAGCCGATCACCTCGGGCAGGAGCATGGAGACGGGCTGGCCAAGCATGGCAGCCTCGGCCTCGATGCCGCCGACGCCCCAGCCGAGCACGCCGAGACCGTTGACCATGGTGGTGTGGCTGTCGGTGCCTACGCAGGTGTCCGGATAGGCGACGACGTCGCCGTCCTCGCCGGTCAGCGTCCATACGGTCTGGGCGAGATATTCGAGGTTGACCTGATGGCAGATGCCGGTGCCGGGCGGCACGACGCGGAAATTGCGGAACGCCTGCTGACCCCATTTCAGGAATTTGTAGCGCTCCTGGTTGCGCTCATATTCGAGCTCGACGTTGCGGGCAAATGCCAGCGGCGTGCCGAACTCGTCGACGATGACTGAATGGTCGATGACGAGGTCGACCGGAACCAGCGGATTGATCTTCTCCGGATCGCCGCCGAGCGAGACCATGGCGTCGCGCATCGCGGCGAGGTCGACGACGGCGGGGACGCCGGTAAAATCCTGCATCAGCACACGGGCCGGGCGGTAGGCGATCTCGACGCCAGCCTTGCCCTTGTCGGTCAGCCAGCCGGCGACCGCCTGGATCGCCTCCTTGGTGACCGAGCGGCCGTCCTCGTTGCGCAGCAGGTTCTCGAGCAGCACCTTCATCGAATAGGGAAGCTGGCTGATGCCCGTCAGCCCGTTCTTCTCGGCCTCGATGAGGTTGTAATAGATATATTCCGAGCTCCCCACCTTCAGGGTGCGGCGGCAATTGAAACTGTCGAGCGATTTGGACACGGGCGATCCCATCCTGGTCTGTTCGGCCGAAAGGGAACGGACTCCGATGGCATGCAATCACGCGCATAGGTGCGGGTACGGCCATTTCCGCTGTCCGCTCCCGGCGTCGTTGCCGTGGGTACGGCGCGAACGCTGGTCCGGCGCTATAAAGGTTGCCTTCCCCGACCGCTGGGGTTGGTGACTCGCATATAGAGAAGTTCCTGGAATAGTTCTAGACACGGAATCGCCATTTTTGTTGCGCTGCACCGGCTGCGGCGATCGGATCGAAGGTAGGACCATGCGGCTGATCGCCGAGAATCTGAGCGGCGAACGCGGCGGTCAGCCGGTCTTCTCGGCCATAGGCCTTTCGCTCGGCGAGGGAGACGCGCTCACCGTCACCGGCCCGAACGGTTCAGGCAAGTCGACGCTGCTTCGCGTGGTCGCGGGGCTGCTGCCGGCCGCCCTCGGCAGCGTGCGGCTGGAGGGAGGCGGCGAGGCGTTTCCGACGGTCGCTTCGGCCGCGCATTATCTCGGCCATCTCAACGCGATGAAACCGGCGTTGGCGGTGACGGAGAATCTCGCCTTCTGGCGCGATTTCTGCGGCAGCGGGCATCTGGGTCTGGGCGAGGCGCTGGAGACGGTCGGGCTCGGCGCGATCGGCGACCTGCCATACGGCTATCTCTCCACCGGCCAGAAGAGGCGCGCCGCAATCGCCAGGCTTCTGGTCAGCCGGCGGCCGATCTGGCTGCTCGACGAGCCGACCGCGGGACTGGACGCGGAATCGGAGCGTCAGTTTGCCGCGTTGATGGAGAAGCACCGCGCAAGCGGCGGCATTATTCTGGCCGCCACGCATCTGCCGCTGGGGATAGAGGGAGCGGCGGAGTTGAGGATGGGAGAAATCGGCGATGCCTGAGTTCTCCCGATCCAGGACAGGGCAGGGATGGAGCGGTCGATGCTAGCGCTCTATCTACGCGAGTTGAAATCCTCGACCCGTGCCGGCGGCGGCGCGCTGACCGGCGTGCTGTTCTTCCTTGCCGTCGTCGCCACCATCCCTTTCGCGCTCGGGCCCGATCTCAACCTGCTCGCCCGCATCGGGCCGGCGGTGCTGTGGATCGGCGCGCTGCTCGCCTCGCTGCTCGGTCTCGACCGGCTGTTCCAGGCCGACCGCGAGGACGGTTCGCTCGATCTCCTGATCCTCTCCGGCGACCGCCACATGCTGGTTCTCACCGTGCTGACAAAATGCCTGGCGCACTGGACGGCGAGCGTGCTGCCGCTGGTGGTTGCCGCGCCCGTGCTCGGACTGATCCTCAACATGGAAGCGACGGCAATCGGCGCCACCGCGCTGACGCTTCTCGTCGGCACGCCGGCCATCGCCTTCATCGGTGCGGCCGGTGCTGCGGTCGCGGTCGGCCTGCCGCGCGGCGGCGTGCTGGTTTCGGTACTCGTCCTGCCGCTGACCATCCCGGTGCTGATCTTCGGCGTCTCGGCCAGCTACGCCTCCGTCAACGAACCGGATCCGTTCCTGCCGCCCTTCCTCATTCTCGCCGCGCTGACGCTGTTTCTCTCCGTAATCGGCCCGGTCGCCGCGGCGCTCGCGCTGCGTTATTCGGCCGACTGAATTTGGCCAGGGGCCCGGCGAACAAGTCGATGCGGCGTTCGGCGCGATTGCAGCGAAAGTGGTCGGCCTGTATGCAGCCGGGCGAACGAAGGCACGGACGATGACTGCGCATGCGCTCTATGTGACGGCGGCCTACGGCATATCGGCACTGGCAATCGCCGGGCTGATCGCCTGGATTCTACTCGACAGCCGATCGCGGCGGCGCGAGATGGCGGAGTTGGAAGCGGGCGGCCTGCGCCGCCGCTCCGACCGCAGGGACGCATCCTGATGGCCGACCAGACCGTGACGCCCCGCCCGCGCCGGCTGCTCGTCTTCCTGCCGGTCATCATCTTCCTGGCGCTGGCTGGGCTGTTCCTCATCCAACTGACATCCGGCCGCAACATCGCCGAAATCCCGTCCGCGCTGATCGGCCAGCCGGCGCCCGCAACCAGTCTGCCGCCGCTCGATGGTGTTTCACTGGCCGGACTGGACAGCCAGGACTTTGCCGGCAAGGTGACGCTGGTGAATGTGTGGGCATCGTGGTGCGCGCCGTGCCGCGAGGAGCATCCGCTGCTGCTGGCGCTGTCCAAGGACAAGCGCTTCGCCATAGCCGGGCTGAACTACAAGGACGCGCCGGAGAATGCGCGGCGCTTTCTCGGCAGCCTCGGCAACCCCTATTCCGCGGTCGGCGTGGACAGCGACGGCCGTGCGGCGATCGACTGGGGCGTCTATGGTGTGCCGGAGACTTTCCTGGTCGGCAAGGATGGCAAGATCGCCTTCAAGCATGTCGGACCGCTGACCGAACGGGCGGTCGCCGACGATCTGCTGCCTGCAATAGAAAAGGCGCTGGCGGCAGGCTAGCCGTCAGCGCCTTTGAACGCTATGCGCCGTACGCTTTGCGAGTGGCGGCTCAGCCGTAGATCGACTTGTGGGCCTGGCGCAGCATCTCGCCGCGGTCGGCGCGAAGGTCGGCGAGGTCGCGATGCGAGAGGCCGGCGATCTCGTTGGCGATGCGGTTGAACTGCCGGCGCTTGGCGATGCGATCCTGGGCGTAGGTGATGAGATTGTGAATCATGGCGAGACTCCTTCTTGCCGCACCCCAAATGGCGGCTAAATCCGGTCGTTCCTCCCTGACACTGCTAAGATAAGCTATTGATTGTGCGATGCAACACTTCATGCTGCATCGCAGCATTGCAATCCGTGCATGGCGGCCAGCCGAGCCTTACGGTCTCGTGTAACGACGCCGCGGCCGCCCTACCACATGGTTTGTTTGTAGGTCTCGTCGAGCCGGCGGTCTGTCTCACTGGCCGACTGGTCGACCGCCATCTGGTCGCGCAGAATCTGTCCGAGCGTGGGCAGCGCGGCGCGGTCGGGCCAGCTTTCCGGCTTCCACAGTTCCGAGCGCATGAAGGCCTTGGCGCAATGCATATAGGCCGCCCTGACGGTGACCACGATGACGCTGATCGGCAGCTTGCCCTCGACCGTCAGCCGCTCGCGCAGCGCTGCGTCGATCGTGATCCTGGCCTCGCCGTTGACGCGAAGCGTCTCGTTCATGCCGGGGATGAGGAAGAGCAGGCCGACCGCCGGGTCGACGACGATGTTCTCCAG
>JALYWP010000209.1 GCA_030852655.1 Pseudomonadota bacterium
GCCGGTGACGGCGCCGAGCGCGTTGACGAAATCCTCCTCGTGGATGAGTTGCCACAGCCGGTTGGCGCCGTTCTCGGCCAGCGTCTGCCTGATCTGCACGGAGCCCCGCAGCCGTTCAACATCCTCGACGGAATATGGCCGCTCGATGCCGTCGAATCGGCCATTCGGTGCGGAAGGGACGAGGTTGTAAAAGTTAGTCATAGTGGGCTCCTGCTGACGTGCTTCCGAGAACGCGGCAGAGCGGATTTGGCCCCGTTCGCTGCGACTTCATTTACAAAAAGATAGCGGTAAAGCGAGCCAGGAGTTGCGAAACGGCATAAAATAAAGGAAAATCAGTAACGTCTTTGACATGACGTGATTGTCAAATTGTAAAACCTGTAAATGAAGGATGCTAGCCATGGCGCTCTCCGTTCCGCCAGCCTGCCCGGGTTCGGACGCATCCCATGGCTGAGCAGAAAATCTTCGCCGGCCCCCGCATCCGCCGCATGCGCATGGAACGCGGGCTCACCCAGACCGCCATGGCCGACGGGCTCGGCATCTCGCCGTCCTATCTGAACCTCATCGAGCGCAACCAGCGGCCGCTCACTGTCCAACTCATCCTGAAGCTCGCCTCAATCTACACGATCGACCCGCACGAATTGCAGGGCGAGACGCGTGCATCGGTCGCCGCGTTGAAGGAGGTGTTTTCCGATCCGCTGCTTGCAGGCGAACTGCCCGGCGACCAGGAACTGATCGACCTCGCCGAAACCGCCCCCAACGCCGCGGCGGCGATGCAAAAGCTCTTCCGCGCCTATCGCGAGCAGGCCGGCCGCCTGTCCGATCTCAACGCGCTGCTGGCCGGCGAGGGCAGGACGACGACGCTTTCCGCCGCGCGGCTCCCCGTCGACGAGGTGCGCGAGGTCTTCGAGCACCGCGCCGCCCATTTTCCTGCGCTCGAGGAAGTCGCCGAGGCCTTCGCCGCCGAACTCGATCCAGGCGACGATCTTTTCACAGCGCTGAAGGCCTGGCTGAGGCGCGAGCACGGCATCGCGATAAAGCTGCTGCCGGCCGCGACCATGCCCAACTGGCGGCGTCGCTACGACCGCCACACCCAGCGCCTCTTCCTCTCCGAACGCCTGTCACTGGCCGACCAGTTGCGCGAAGCCGCGATGGAAGCCTGCCTCATCCGCATGCACGAGGCCGTTGCCACAGAGATCGCCGCGCTGAAACTGTCGTCGGACGAGGCGCGTCGGCTCGCCCGCTTCGAACTCGGCCGCTACGCCGCGCACGCGCTGATGATGCCCTATGCCACCTTCCATCAGGCAGCAGTGCGCGCGCGCTACGACATCGCCGTGCTGGCTTCCCGCTTCGGCGTGTCTTTCGAGCAGGCGGCGATCAGGGTCATCACCTTGCAGAAGCCCGGCAGCGCCGGCGTGCCCTTCTTCCTGATGGAGATGGACAGCGCCGGGAACCGGCTCCGGCGGGCTGGCGCGCATGGCTTCCCGCATGCGGGCTTCGGCGGCGGCTGCCCGAAGCTGCCCCTGCATGATGCATTTGCCCAACCGGGCCGCGTGCTGGTCGAGGCGGTCGAGATGCCCGACGGCGCGGCCTTCCTGACCGTCGCCCGCACGGTCGACGGGCCGCAGGGCGGCTTCGGCGAGCGTCCGCGCCGCACCGCGCTACTTCTCGGCTGTGACATGGCATTGCGCGACCAGACCGTCTATGGCGCGGCGCTGTCCTCCACGCCCCCCGTCCCGATCGGCCCCGCCTGCCGCCTGTGCGAGCGCGCCGGCTGTCTCTCCCGCGCCGAACCGCCGGTCACGCGTCCGCTCGGCCTCGACGAGATGGTGACGGGCTTGAGCGCCTTCGATTTTCAGTAAGTCGGGCTGCGGAGTGCGGGGCGCGGATTCCAAGACGAAATGTAGTGTCGAAAATGGCCTGGAGTGGCTTTCGGCTTCTTCTCGCCAAATAAGCCTAATCGGCATAACGCGCTCGGATTCGAGCGAGGATCTGTTCATGCGGGATTTCGCCGCCCCTTGCCTTTGACGCACCACGGTATTCTCTTGCGAACCGCTATGTTCATCAGCGCCCGTCTGAGCTCCTCCTGCTCGGCTTAGGGAAGCTCTCGACCTCGCGGATGGCGTTCTTCAGCGTCTGGTTCATCGCCTGCCCCTTGATGGGAACATAGCATCCCGGCGCACT
>JALYWP010000220.1 GCA_030852655.1 Pseudomonadota bacterium
CAGGAAGACGCTGGAGCGCATCATGGCGCTCGGCGTTCCGCCGGCGTGGACGGATGTCTGGATCTCGGCGGACGCGGACGGCCACATCCAGGCGACGGGCCGCGACCAGCGCGGCCGCAAGCAGTAACCCTACCACCCGCGCTGGTCGGAAAGCCGCGGCGAGGTGAAATATGCCGGCCTCCAGAGTTTCGCTCGCGCGCTGCCTAAGATCCGCGAGCAGGTCGACGCCGACCTCCGGCGGCGCGAGCTGCCGCGCGAACGCGTCGTCGCCTCGATCGTCTGGCTGCTCGACAACACGATGATCCGCGTCGGCAATGCCGCCTATGCCCGCGACAACAAGAGCTTCGGATTGACGACGCTCAGGACCCGCCACGTCGAGGTCGAGGGCGCAAAATTGCGCTTCGCCTTCAAGGGCAAGTCCGGCAAGGAATGGAAGCTGAAGCTCGTCGACCGGCGCATGGCGAAGATCATGCGCAGCATCCAGGAACTGCCGGGCCAGCATCTCTTCCAGTACATCAACGGCGGCGGCGTGCGGCGTCCCGTCACCTCGCAGGACGTCAACGACTATATCCGCGAGGCCGGTGGCGGCGCCGATTTCAGCTCCAAGCATTTCCGCACCTGGGGCGGTACTGTGCGGGCGCTGTCGCTGTTCTCGCAGCTTCCCCTGCCCGATACGAAAGCCGGCGCCACCCGCGCCATGAACGCCGTCATCGACGAGGTGGCGCGCCATCTCGGCAACACGCGCACCGTGTGCCGGAAATGCTACATCCATCCCGGCGTCATCGAATCCTGGGCAAAGGGCCGGCTTGCCGAGGAATTGGCGGATGCCGGGAGGTCGCGGCGGAGGCGCAAGGGGCTCGACGACGAGGAAGCGCTCTTCCTGCGCTGGCTGGAAGCGCGGGAGGCGTGAGCCTCAGGGAAGCATGTCGTATTCGATGAAGCCGGTGCGCCTGGCGACGCGGTCGTAGAGCCGGCGTGCGGTTTCGTTCGTCTCGTGCGTCATCCAGTAGACATTGGTGACGCCGATCTTCGCGGCTTGGGCCTGTACCGCCTCGATCAGCGCGCGGCCGACGCCCGTTCCCCGCACCGAAGGGTCTGCGAAAAGATCCTGCAGATAGCAATTGTTGACCGTGGACCAGCAGGAGCGGTGATAGAGATAGTGGACGAGGCCGACCGCCCTACCCCCGGCGAGCGCCAGGAAACCGCTCGGCTCGAATTCGCCGGGATCGAACAGCCGCCGCCACGTCGTCGCGTAGACCTCTTCCGGGACGGTCGCCTGGTAGAAGGTCAGATAGTCGGTCCACAGCCGGCGCCAGTCTTCATGGTCGGCGGCCTCGGGCGGCCTGATCACGATGTCGGACATGTTCCCGCCTCAGGGCTCGCAATCGATTCGGCTGAATAGATGATGCCGTCCTGCTTTCTAGCGCCTGATCGCGCCAAAGAACAGGCCGGGCCGTCGAGCCGCCAACGCGAATGCCCGGCGCACCCGCCATTTCAAGGCCGGCTGACCTCATAGACGGGTCTGCCATTCCTGTAGGTCGTCTTGACCAGAAACCCCTCGCCCGGCCGCATGCGCCCCATCGGTACGGTCTGGTCCGGCATGACGAGCGTCGCATCGTCGCTGACGAACACCACGACATGCCTGCGCTGCGCCAGAAGCTGTCCGGCCCAGCGCTTCATGTCGGCCAGGAGGCGGGGGGCCTTCCATGCATCCGGCCGGGCCGGATCGACCTGTGCGTAGAGGAAGCCGGTGCTCGGGAACTGCGTCAGGATGATCTTGGAAACCTCCGGCTTCCAGTAGTCCGCCAGCTTGGTATTCTCGATCCACTGGCAGAAGAAGTCCCGGCACATTGCCGGCCGCTCGTCATAGGCGTTGCAGCCGACGCCGGGCGTGCAGTGGCGGCACCATTGGCCGGCCGGCTTGTTCAGCACGGGTATGGAAGGCAGCTTGCAGCACATGGTGCAACTGCCACAGGAGCGGGTCGATGTCATCGGCTGTGCCAATATCGCCATCCCCCGCCGGCGAAAAGGAATGGTGCTGCCAGAGAGGATTGAACTCTCGACCTCTCCCTTACCAAGGGAGTGCTCTACCACTGAGCTACGGCAGCTTCCGGATGCGGCGTGCTTCTGCCATAACGATCCGGCCAGCGCAAGGCATGTGTTGAACTGCCGGCCTCTGTCATGACATGGCCACAATGATACCGGTCTTTTCGGGGAAGCGGCCAGGGTTTCCGGCGGATGGGACTTTGCATGACCTCGAGCACAGACGGGCCACGATCGGCCGAAAAGCAATCGGCAGGCAAGGCGGCACGCCAGGCGCGGCTCGCGGAGGAGTTGCGCGCCAACCTCGCCCGCCGCAAGGCGCAGAAGCGCTCGCGCCGCACCGGCGGCGCCGACGAGCGGCCCGATGGGCTTGCCGCGGGCAAAACCGAGGGCGGAGCCGGCAACGACAACCGGCCTTCCCCGAAAAAGGGCAGGAACTGAGCGAAGCGCCGCCAGGGTGCCATACGGACCGCGGCTGAACCCTGTTCCTTGAACCGATTGATACGATGGTTTAGAGGGGCATCTTGAACAATTCCGGCAAAAGTGCGCAGCGGTTTTGCGCGGAATTGCGTAGGGAAAAATACCGGAGCCGGATTTGCCGGCGGGGGATATCCATGGA
This sequence comes from Pseudomonadota bacterium, assembly GCA_030852655.1. GTDB lineage: Bacteria > Pseudomonadota > Alphaproteobacteria > Rhizobiales > Rhizobiaceae > Mesorhizobium_K. Next base: position 2,663 of record JALYWP010000220.1, read on the forward strand.
CAGCATCAGGGTAAAGGGCGGCAACGAGCTCAACGGCCGCATTCCGATCTCGGGCGCCAAGAACGCGGCGCTGCCGCTGATGATCGCCTCGCTGCTCACCGACGATACGTTGACGCTGGAGAACGTGCCGCATCTGGCCGATGTCGAGCAGCTGATCCGCATCCTCGGCAATCACGGCGTCGACTATTCCGTCAACGGCCGCCGCGAGAAGCAGCAGGAAGGCTATTCGCGCACCATCAACTTCTCGGCACGCCACAT